>NZ_SKOG01000220.1 GCF_007120195.1 Aquisalimonas sp. | reverse complement strand
CGATCCTCTACACCCACTGGAACGACAAGCGGGTCATCGCCATGTCGGATTGCCTGTGGGGCGTGCTTGACGGGATCAACGATAGCGGCCTGGCCTTGTCGCTGGCATTTGGCGGCCGGAAGGTGGTGGGAGATGGCTTCGGGGCGCCGATCATTCTGCGATACATACTGGAATTCTGCGAGACGGTGAAAGATGCCGCCGACGTCCTGTGCCGGGTCCCAACCCACATGTCCTACAACATCACCGTGACCGACCGCTCAGGCCGTTACATCACGGCCATGATTGCGCCAGACAGGAAAACTTCCATCAAGAGATCGGCAGTGGCGACCAACCATCAGAAGAAGAAGATCGAATGGCATGCCCATGCCCTGGCTTCGGAAACGCTGGTCCGGGAACGGCAGCTCTCGATTCTGGTGGCTGATGCGCGGATGACGGAAGAGCGCCTGATATCCGCGTTCACCGATGCACCGCTGTTTCGCCGCGATTACCGCCGGGGGCTGGGCACGGTTTATTCTGCCGCTTACTGGCCGGGATCAGGCCAGGCCAGATTTTTCTGGCCGTCCCACAGGTTGGATCTCTCGTTTGAAAACTTCGTGGAACAGACGGTGCAGATCGAATACGATCAAAAACGCAAGCGCAGTGGGCATGGCTCCCAAGTCTAGGTCGCGCCAGGGGGTGTACCCCGCCACGAAATCAAAACGACCCAGGTCCCGGCTGGAAAGCCTCACTTAGCGGTGAAGAATCCTGGAAAGCGAATTAAAACTCAAGGCAGGATCGATCATGCAGGAAACGCCGAACACAGAAACGACTTACACAGCACTTCGTTTCTATCACAAGATCTCGCAGCTACGCGCTGACACATGGAATTCCATCAAGCGGGAGTTGGGGAGGCTTAATAAGACCAGGGACAGTGCGCCGCGCAAAAATCTTGTTAAATCCATTGAAGTCAAGCTGACGCGCCTTGAGATCATCGAAGATTACCATGCGTTTCCCTCGAGAGGGGACTTCCGCTATCTGTGGGATCTCTTCAACAAAAATGATTATTCGCTGCTGGAACGGGTGGTCAAACGCCTGGTACGCGCGCTGATCAGCGAGTCTTACCGCCGGCGGCATATCGACCTCAGCGAAATAGATGGGGATTCCGAAGAACTGGACACCAGGGACTCCCTGGCGCAATTGCGCCGAGGTTCCCCCGCCTCCAGCAGCCTGGCGCAGCCGTATTTCGAACTGTTGATCGTGGACGCCATGTCACCGCAGGAGGAGGAGGTAGTAAAGGAAGCGTTCTACAGAGTGCGCCGCAGCGAGGACAGGTTCATCTACGATGTGGTCACGGTGAGGAGTTTCGAAGATGCGTTGATTGCGATCCTGATCAACCCGAACATCCAGGCCTGCCTGATCCGCTACGAGTTCCCGTACCAGTCCAAGTACAACCTCCGGGCCCTGCGCAGTTTCCTTGAAGGGCTATCCGAAAAGGAACTCGAGGACCAATCGGAGGCCGCCCGGAGTATTCTGCTCGGCTCCATTATCCGTGAAATACGCCCGGAGATTGACCTCTTCCTGGTGACCAGCGGCGATGTGGAGGAGGCGGCCAGCCAGGACATTCGGCACTTCAATCGCATTTTCTACCGCGCCGCGGATTATATCGAGCAACATCACACCATCCTGCGGGCCATCGATGATCGCTACCGGACGCCGTTCTTTGACGCCCTGCGCGAGTACAGCCGCAAGCCCACGGGCGTCTTTCACGCCATGCCCATCTCTCGGGGGAAATCCATCACCAAGTCCCACTGGGCGGGGCACATGATCGATTTCTACGGCATCAACATCTTCCTGGCTGAAACCTCGGCCACCTCGGGCGGGCTGGATTCGCTGCTGCAGCCGTTCGGGCCCATCAAGAAGGCGCAGGAATATGCGGCACGCGCCTTCGGTGCCCGCAAGAGTTATTTCGTCACCAACGGCACCTCCACTGCCAACAAGATCGTCGTGCAGGCCCTGGTTCAGCCCCGCGACATTGTCCTGGTGGATCGGGATTGCCATAAGTCCCATCACTACGGCATGGTGCTGTCCGGCGCGCATGTGGCCTATCTTGATTCCTACCCGCTGAATGAATACTCCATGTACGGCGGCGTTCCCCTGCGGGACATCAAGAGAACCCTGCTCGGCTTCAAGCGCTCCGGGCAACTGCACAAGGTGAAGATGCTACTGTTGACCAACTGCACCTTCGACGGCGTGGTGTACAACGTCAGGCGGGTGATGGAGGAGTGCCTCGCCATCAAGCCCGATCTGGTATTCCTGTGGGACGAGGCCTGGTTCGCGTTCGCCGGTTTCAACCCCACGTACCGTCCGCGCACCGCCATGCATGCCGCCAGGACGCTGCTGAACAGGTACCGCTCGGGCGCCTACGCGAAGGAGTACGCAACCTGGAAGGCCGAGTTTGATCTGCTGGATCCGGAGGATGATGAAACCTGGCTGGGCAACAAGCTGCTGCCGGATCCCGACACGGTCAGAGTCAGGGCCTACGCCACCCATTCGACCCACAAGACCCTCACCTCCCTGCGCCAGGGTTCAATGATTCATGTGCATGACCAGGATTTCCGCCAGAAGGTGGAGTCGGCTTTCCATGAAGCCTACATGACCCATACCTCCACCTCGCCCAACTACCAGATCCTGGCATCCCTTGATGTGGGCCGCATGCAGGCCGAGATGGAAGGCTTCGAGTTGGTGCACAGCCAGGTCGAAACCGCCTTGAGCCTGCGCGAGCGCCTGTACGACAACCCACTGCTCCAGAAGTACTTTCGGGTGCTGGTCAACAAGGACCTGGTGCCGCTCGAATACCGTGGCTCCGGCGTGGACTCTTACTACGACGCCGCCAGCGGCTGGGACCAGATGGAGGAGGCCTGGGCCAATGACGAGTTCGTAGTCGACCCGACCCGCATCACCATCGCCATCGGCAAGACTGGTATCGACGGTGACAAGTTCAAGAACGAATACCTCATGAACAAATACGGGATCCAAATCAACAAGACATCCCGCAATACCGTGTTGTTCATGACCAATATTGGCACCACCCGCGGTTCCATCGCCTACCTGATCGATGTGTTGATCAAGCTGGCTAAGGAGTTCGACCTGCGGTGGGAGGAGAGCAGCGGGCCAGAGAGACAGATCATCAAGAACCAGGTGAAATCCCTGACCGAGGATCTCCCGCCGCTGCCGGATTTCAGCCGCTTCCACGATGCCTTTCGGCCAAACCCGAACGGCAATACGGCGGAAGGCGATATTCGCCGCGCCTACTTCCTCAGTTACGAGGAGCAGAATTTCGAGTATCTGCGCTTCGATAACGGGGAGTTGCAGGAGATCATCAAGGCCGGGCGGGACGTGGTTTCCGCTTCCTTCGTGATCCCCTATCCGCCGGGGTTCCCGGTACTGGTGCCGGGCCAGGTCATCAGTGATCAGATTCTGTGCTTCCTGATGGCGCTGGATGTGACCGAGATACACGGTTACAGGCCCGAGCTCGGGCTGGTGGTGTTCACTGAGGAGGCACTGCAGGCAACCGCGAGGCGGGTACTCGAGGCGTAGAATTGCGCCGGCCGTGCGCGACGGTTCAAATGAGTGGGCGTGGCACCCCAAGCCTGCCTTCGGGTCTCGCAGCCGAACAGCCACAAACCTTGACGTAGGTCAGCTCACTGCAGCACGGAACATGCGATGGTATCAGTGAGGTTGGGGCTGCCTTTGGCAGGCACGCGAAGTGCGGAGAGTGGCTGGTGAGCGTACAGACCCTGGAAGATCTGATTAACTGGACGCAGCAACTCCACGGGCATCTCGCCACATGCCTCGCGGATTGCGCGAGACGCCAAGGGGATCAGCGGGCCAGTGCGCTCCTTGATTACCTGGCCGGCCATGAGCGAAAGCTGGAAAGTCTCGTCGCCGGGTTTAAGCAAAAGGCGGGCACCAAGGCATTGCGTGCCAGCTTTTACGATCCTCACTCCCGCAGGCCCATCGACGCGAGCCACATCTGTGACGGCCACTTCGCGGAGCTGCAATATGAGCAGATCTGGCGGGAGGTCATTGATTTCCACGGCCAGATCATTGATCGCTATAGAGCGCTGCTTCGCTCGGCCGGTGGCACCGAGGCGCGGGAATTGCTGGAATCATTGCTGGAAAGGCAAGAGCGCGAGGCCATGCGCCTTAGCCGGCAGGTGGGGCGCATGGCGGACCTCTGAGGCGTGTTGCCGCGAGCGGGTGACCGCCATTGCTGTGGTCTCCGGCTCCATCGCATGAGGGCGAGTGCCTGGGGATTGATCTTACAGTTACGGGTCCCTGGCCGGGTGTTGAACAGGGGAGGCAGAGTGGTTTTCCTTACTGGTAGGTAAGAATTTTGCCGGAGCGCTCAACCTGCTTGACAGACAAATCAGTCTAGGCTAGTATGCTGCACAGCAACATCGACAGGGCAAACAAACGGGGACGCTTCAAATGCTCGTTTGGGACTGCGCCCTTGATGTTCGATTCTCCTCCAGGCGACTGCCAAGTCGCCCTTTCCGCCCCCTCCCCAGAGGGGGCTTTTTTTTTGCGTGGCTGCGGCGGCCCTCTGGGCCGTCGCACGTCACGAGATCGGTGGCGAGCGCCCCTGTCCTTTCCCGGTTGGTGGTTCTCGGTCTATGATTGTTAGACGTCGCAACGGTCACTTTCATGGCGGTACCACGGATTGGTTCGAATACGGGGCGTGAGGCCCCGCAGGCGTCGGAGAATGGAGTCGCCAAGAGGCGGCCCCCGGTTGGTCAGAGGTTGATCCATGGACGCAACCCCATCACGCCCAATTCCGCCCGGAACCCGGATCGGCCATATCCATCTGAAAGTCGCGGATCTGGAGCGGGCACTAGGGTTCTATTGCGGAGTCCTTGGGTTTCAGCTCATGCAGCGATTCGGCTCGCAGGCCGCATTTATCGCCGCCGGCGGCTACCACCACCACATTGGCCTCAACACCTGGGAGAGCGAAGGCGGATCGCCGCCGGCGCTCGGCACAACCGGGTTGTTCCATCTGGCCATCCTGTACCCGACACGGGCCGACCTGGCTGCCGCCCTGCAACGGCTCATCGACGCCGGCATCTCCCTGGATGGCGCCGCGGATCACGGGGTGAGCGAAGCGCTGTACTTGCGCGACCCCGACAACAACGGCGTTGAACTCTACCGAGACCGCCCCGAAGCTCAGTGGCCTCGAACAGCAGACGGACAACTGGCCATGTACACCCGCCCGCTCGACACTAAGTCCCTACTGGCGGAAATCAGCGGGGGCCAGAAAGGCGCGGACTGAGCGCGCACAGAGATCGGCTTCACGCTCAGCGACGTTCCGGGCCATTGCCGCCGCCTCCCCTTGTAGCCCTCCCCCCGGCATGGATATGAAAGCCGCCATTCAGACCGCCTTTGCCGGATCGTCTTGTGCATCCCATTGTTCCGGAATGCGCAGCAGGCGTGCCGCTTATGGCCCGGTGGACGTCAGATACCCGGACTACTACCGCCCGATCCCGGAGATCGATCAGTGGATTCGCCGGCGTGTGCGGCCCCGCATGCCGGGTGGTGTAGGGACTGGGGTTTAGACGCTCCCGGTTATCCGATTAGCGCGCACTTTCCTCTTCACATCACCACATGTCATTTGCCATCAGTTTGCGTCGGGCCAACTCCTTCTCGCTCGGCTCGGCACTCGGGAACGAACCGGGCCGGATATCGCCGCCTGGTACATAGGTACTCATCACAACGCCGATGGGCGAAACCTGAGAGTGAACGAGCCGCAGCGCCGATGGCTTGGCAGTCTCGCTGAAGAGGCGCTTGCCACGCCCAAGCACCACTGGAAAAGTCCACACGTTGTACTCGTCGATCAGTGAGGCGGCCTGGAGCGTTTGAATCAAATTGCCGCTGCCAATTATCTGCAAGTCGGGGCCTGGTTGAGCCTTGAGAGCAATGATCGCCGAGACGACATCGCCGTGAAGCAGGGTCGAGTTGTTCCAGTGGAGCACCGCCAACGTGCGCGAAGCGACATACTTTTTCGCTGCATTGAGCGTCTTCGCAATAGGGTGGTCATCCGGCTGATACGGCCAGTACGCTTCGAATATCTGATAGGTCCTACGTCCGAGCACCAGCTCGCGATCCTTGCCGTCGAAACCTGATCCTGCGATGTCCATGCTTTCGTCCGCGTAGCCGAACATCCAACCGCCAAGGTTAAAACCGCCAGTGGGGTCTTCTTCCGGTCCGCCGGGTGCTTGCATGATGCCGTCAAGCGACGCAAACGTAGATACGATGAGCTTTCTCATGGAAACACTCCCGTCATGAGGCCGGTCGGGTTCGAGCAGTTGTTGGGCACACCGGCGCAAGCGCCTCTTCGGCAGCGGCCTGAGCGTGAAGGACCATGGTATCGAACAGCGGAACCTCGGAATCCTGCTGACTCACTAGAAGAGATATCTCCGTACACCCCAGGATGATGGCCTGTGCACCCTGAGAAGCGAGGTTCTCCATGATCCTCCGATACGCGGTCCGAGACTCCGGCTTCATGACCCCAAGGCAGAGCTCCTCAAAGATGATGCGGTGAACGGTGTCGCGGTCCTGAGCTTGCGGAACGACGACTTGAAGCCCATGCCGTTCGAGCCTCTCTCTGTAGAAGGGTTGCTCCATGGTGACGCGCGTACCGAGCAATCCCACGGTTGAGAGGCCAGCTCGCTTTATTTCGGAAGCCGTTGGGTCGGCGATGTGAAACAGCGGGATCGCTATAGCGGCCTCGATGCTCCCAGCGACCCGATGCATCGTATTCGTGCACAGAACCACGAAATCCGCGCCTGCTGCTTCTAGCGAACGCGCCGCATTGGCCAGGACGAGTCCCGCGGCCTCCCAGTCGCCATCTCGCTGAAGCAGCTCGATCTCGTGAAAGTCGAGGCTATACAAAATGATCTTCGCCGAGTGCAAACCGCCCAGCCGCTTCCTGATCGTTTCATTGATCTGGCGGTAGTACGGTACGGTGGACTCCCAGCTCATGCCACCGATCAGCCCAATAGTCTTCATGAAATCTCCCGATCAAACACTGGCGCGCCTTACGTCAAAGGTGTACGGCCGGCATGGGCATGTAGTGCCCCTTGTGTCATTCGACGCGTGTAATTCCTGGACATGGCGATAGTTTCTGAAAGCTGTGTTAAAGATGGGCTAGGGCGGGCATCGCGGGGACTCCATCGATCCACACGGCCCTGGAAACAGGTATACCAGCGCCGGCATGCGCTCCTCGGTCCGCATTCAGGCCACCGTCAGTTTTCCCGGTATTGTGATGATGGTTCATGACTCGAAGTCTGTCCCATCGGCGCCCTGGGTCTACCCTACCGTCTTCCATGGGGAGAAGCCGGCATCCCGCTCTGTCGAGCACAACGAAGGTTCACCAACACGTCGACCAGATGAGCAGCAAGAACGCTGTAGGGACGGGTTAGAACCCGCCATCCCCGGCTTTCACCCGGCCACTAATTCTGTGCCGGATCTGTCGTTTGAAGGGATAGGTCGCTGATCAATCGCGATGGATTGACGCTCACCTCTACTCACTGGGCCAGTGGAACAGCGGCTTTTCCTTGTTCACGAAACGCCGTACGGCCTCACTGTGTTCGTGGCTGGCGAAGGCGACGGTCTGCCCGGCGGCCTCGATTTCAAGCATGGTCCCCAAGTCGTTGAGCGTGGATACGTTGAGGCCGCGTTTGGTCAGGCTCAGCGCCGTGGGCGATGCGCCGCCCAGACT
>NZ_SKOG01000045.1 GCF_007120195.1 Aquisalimonas sp. | reverse complement strand
ATGCAACGCATCATGAAGTCGTCCATTGTGATTTGTCTGTTGGGCGCAGCCGGCCTGACTGCGCAGGCCCAGGCAGATGGCCTGACACCCGTGCTCGGTGGGCTGTATGGGGGTGTGGCAACGGCGTATACAGACGTTGACGACGTCAGTCAGGACTCCCGTTTCGGCAGTCACGTTTATCTGGGCGTGGATCTGCTGCGTCTGCCCGCGATCGCGCGCTTTGGGGTCGAGGCCGGCTACCTGCGTACGGGGCGCATCGAGACCAACGGCGGCACGACGCGGATCGAGAATTACAGCGGCAGCGCCATGGCCACACTGACGACGCTCCCTGGCATTGATCTGCATGCCCGCCTCGGTTATGAGGACGGCGATACCCGCGGCGGTTTCCAGGCGGTGGGTGCCACGGTGGCGCCCCTGCCGCTGCTCGGGGTGCGCGCTGAGTATTCGAATAACAACGACTTCGACGCCATTACCTTGGGTGTGCGCCTGCGTTTTCCCTAAGGGGTAGTGGTTCGCAGCGGTTGTATGCATGAGGGCGTCAGGATGTGGCCCCGGGGCATGGGGCGCGCGTATGCGTCGCTGGACCATCCGCGACGCGCTGTTGCGGGCTTAGCTGTCAGCGGGGGATGAACCTGCGGCCGCACTCGGCTACGCTTGATGGCAAACAATCCCCAACACTCGCAGGCGGATGCACTTATGAGCAAGGATTTCCAGGAACAGGCACTGCGCTATCACCGCGAACCCACCCCCGGGAAGCTGGAAATTACCCCCACCAAGCCGCTCGCGAACCAGCGTGATCTGTCATTGGCCTACTCGCCCGGGGTGGGCGCGGCCTGCCAGGCGATCCTCGCGGATACGGAGGAGGCGGCGCGGGTGACGGCGCGGGCCAATCTGGTGGCGGTAATCACCAACGGGACCGCGGTGCTGGGTTTCGGCAATATTGGCCCGCTCGCCGCCAAGCCGGTGATGGAAGGCAAAGCGGTGCTGTTCAAGAAGTTCGCCAACATTGATGTCTTCGATCTGGAAGTGAGCGAGAACGACCCGGAGGAGCTGATTCGCACGGTGGTGCGGCTGGAGCCGACCTTCGGCGGTATTAACCTGGAGGACATCAAGGCGCCGGAGTGCTTCATTGTCGAGGAGGCGCTGCGCGAGCGCATGGGCATCCCGGTGCTCCACGACGATCAGCATGGGACGGCCATTATTGTGGCGGCGGCGGTGACCAATGGCCTGCGCGTGGTCGGGAAATCCATCGAGGAGGTGACCCTGGTCTGTTCCGGGGCGGGGGCGGCGGCGCTGGCCTGCCTGGATTTGCTGGTGAAGCTGGGTTTGCCGCGCGAGCACATTACCGTCACGGATATAGATGGTGTGGTCTATACGGGCCGGGAGGAGGGCATGGACCGCTGGAAGGCGGCCTATGCGCGGGAGACTGATGCGCGCACGCTCGATGAGGTGATCGATGGCGCGGATCTGTTCCTGGGGTTATCGGCGCCGAACGTGCTCAAGCCCGATATGGTTCGCCGCATGGCCGACAGCCCGGTGATTATGGCGCTGGCCAACCCGACGCCGGAGATTCTGCCGGAGCTCGCGCGCGAGGTGCGCCCGGATGCCATCCTCGCCACCGGGCGCTCGGACTACCCGAACCAGGTCAATAACGTCATCTGTTTTCCGTACATCTTCCGCGGGGCACTGGATGTGGGTGCCTCGGACATCAACGATGCCATGAAGCTAGCCTGCGTGGAAGCCATCGCCAACCTGGCCTTGGACGAGCCCTCGGAGCTGGTGACCAAGGCCTACGGGGGGCACGAGTCACGTTTTGGTGCCGACTACCTGATTCCCAGCCCGTTCGACCCACGGCTGCTGGTGCGCATTGCGCCTGCCGTGGCCCGGGCGGCCATGAGCAGCGGCGTGGCGGCAAGGCCGATCGAGGACTTCGAGGCCTATCGCCAGCAACTGATCCAGTTTGTCTACAAGTCGGGGCTGTTGATGAAGCCGCTCTTCGAGCGGGCGCGGCAGTCGCCGCGGCGACTCGTGTTCGCCGAGGGCGAAGATCGGCGGGTGCTGCAGGCCGCCCAGGAAGTGGTGGACGAGGGCCTGGCAACCCCGGTGCTGGTCGGCAGGCCCGCGGTGATTGAAGCGCGCATGAGCCAGCTGGGCCTGCGTATGCGCTCCGGCCAGGACGCGATCGTCGTCGACGTGGACAACGATCCGCGATTCGAGGACTACCACAACGACTACCAGAAAATCATGGGGCGTCGCGGCGTCTCGCCGGACGAGGCCAAGGGTGCGGTGCGCACCAACGGCACCGTGATTGCCTCGCTGATGGTGCGCAAGGGCCACGCGGACTGCATGATCTGCGGTGTCGTGGGCAAGTTCCAGCGTCATCTCGACGATGTCAATCACGTAATCGGCGTCGCGCCCGGGGTGCATTCGCTCGCCACGCTGACGGCACTGATTCTGCCTGCGGGTACGTTTTTCATTTGCGACTCCCACGCCTCCTCAGAGCCCACCGCCGATGAACTGGTGGACATGACCGTCATGGCCGCGGAACAGGTCGCTGGTTTCGGCATGGAGCCCAAGGTGGCGCTGGTGTCGCGCTCGAATTTCGGCAGCCAGGACACGGAAGCGGCGCGTCGCATGCGCCAGGCTGTGGAGCGCCTGCACCGTGAGCAACCGGATCTGGAGGTCGACGGCGAGATGCACGCCGATGCGGCGCTGTCCCAGGAAATCCGCGATGCGGCCTACCCGGAGTCCCGCCTGAGCGGGGCCGCCAACCTGTTCATCATGCCCAACGTAGATGCCGGGCACATTGCCTACAGCCTGCTGAAGCTCCTCGGGGGTGGTGTCTCGGTGGGGCCGATTCTGATCGGCGCCGACAAGCCCGTGCATGTCGTCACCCAGTCGGTCACCGTCCGGGGGCTAGTGAACATGAGCGCACTGACCGTCGCCCAGTCCCCGTCCTCGGACGCCGAAGCACACAAAATGCCGGCCTAACCGGTTGCCGGTATGATGCGCGCCATGGCCGGGCACAGCCTGTGCGCCGGATGTTCTGCTGGGGGGGTGATGACGCCGCGTCTGTCTCGCACGGTTGTGCTTGCGGTATTGCTGTTTGTCACCGCCATGGGCATAGCGGTGACTGCCCTCGCACAGGACGCGCCCGCCGGGGGTGAGCGCAGCGAGGCCTATTCCCGCCTCGCCGATATCCTCGAGGATGAACAGGCCCGACAACGACTGATCGGCGATCTACGGGCTCACGCCCAGCCGGCGGCCGACGGGGCCGGCGCGGAATTGGCCACCGAACCTGAGGAAAGCTTTGCGGTGTCACTGCCGCGCCGCGTGGCGGACCTCACCCAGGGTGTCGCCGAAGGGCTCGTGTCCGAATTCCGGGAGGCGGCAGCCGTATTGGGGCGCCTGGAGGTGGCCGAGGCCGCCGCCGGATTGGCGGCCATCGGCCCGATCGCCCTGGAGCTGGGGGTGGTCGTCCTCGTCACCCTAACGGCATTCTTCCTTTTCCGCCGCTTGGCCAGGCCGTTGTTCGCGAGAGCGAGCCATTGGGTCCTGGCGAGTGGCCGTGAAGGGTTCGGCGTCCTGCGCCGGGCCGTGGCAGTCCTCGCCGCGGCTGCGGTTGACTTGGTGATCATCATCCTGGCATGGGTGATTGGCTATGCCCTGGCCTTGTTCGTGCTGGGCGACGCCGGCGAGATGGATACGCGCCAGGCGCTGTTCCTGAACGCCTTTTTGCTTGTAGAGGTGTTCAAGGCGCTTCTCCGTATCGTGTTCGCCGCCCGCGACGAAGGTCTGCGCTTGCTGCCCATGGCCGGTGAGGAGGCGGCGTACTGGAACCTGTGGTTGGCCCGTCTGGCCGGGTTCATTGGCTACGGGCTGATGGTGGTCGTGCCGATCATCAACGCCGACGTGGCGCCGGAACTGGGGCGGGTTGTGGCCGTGCTGATCATGGCCCTCGCGTTCCTTCACGCCCTGACCATCATCCGCCAGAACCGAGCACGGGTGCGCGAAATCCTAGAGGCCCGCGCGCGGGAAGCCGCGGGCGGGTTCGCGGGTGCATTGTTCCAGAGTCTCGGCCGCGTTTGGCACATCATCGCCATCGCCTACTTCGCTGCGCTCGCCCTCGCCACCCTGGTGCGCCCGCACGACGCGCTGCCGTTCATGGCGCAGGCCACGGTGCAGACGCTGGTTGCTGTGGGCGGTGGCTTGTTCGTCTCGGTCATGCTGACCCAAATCATCAGTCGCCAGATCCACGTCCCGGAAGAGACCCGGCAGCGGTTTCCGCTGCTCGAGCAGCGTTTGAACGCCTACGTGCCCACGGCGCTGAAGATCGTGCGGGCGATTATCCTCGTGGTGGTTCTGGCGCTGCTGCTCGATGCCTGGGCCGTCTTTGATCTGGGTGCCTGGCTCGTCTCCGACGCGGGCACCACAGTGCTGACCACTGCCATCACCGTGGCGCTGATCCTGGCGGCGGCTGTAGTCGTCTGGGTCGCTGTCGCCAGCTGGATTGAGTATCGGCTGAATCCGGCTGCCGGCACGCGGGAGCCGGGATCCCGCGAGCGCACGCTGCTGACGATTTTTCGCAACGCAGTTGCCATCGTGCTGGTGACCATGACGGCGATGATCGCGCTGTCGGAAGTCGGCATTAACATCGGGCCGCTGATCGCCGGCGCCGGCGTGCTCGGCCTGGCGGTGGGCTTCGGCGCGCAGAAGCTGGTGCAGGACGTGATCACCGGCATATTCATTCAGCTGGAGAGCGCCATTGACACCGGTGATGTGGTCACGGCAGGCGGTATCACCGGAACCGTGGAGAAGCTCACCATCCGCTCCCTGGGTATGCGCGACCTTGCCGGGACGTACCACATGGTGCCGTTCTCCAGCGTGGACGCGGTGTCCAATTACATGCGCGATTACGGTTATCACGTGGGGGACTACGGCGTCGCCTACCGTGAAGACACGGACGAGGTCATCGCCCGTCTGCGGGATGCCTACGATGAGCTGTCCGCGCATCCGGAGCACGGCCGCCTGCTCGTCGGCGAACTGGAGGTCTTCGGTGTCACCGCGCTGGGTGCCAGCTCGGTTAACGTCCGCGTGCGTATCAAGACCGTGCCGGGAAGCCAGTGGGCCATTGGGCGGGCGTACAATCGCCTGGTCAAGCGCCATCTGCAGGCCGCCGGTATCGAGATTCCTTACCCGCACATGACGCTCTACTTCGGCGAAGAGAAAGACGGCACTGCGCCGCCGGCCCGCGTGCGGCTGCTCGAGCAGCGCAACAGGCACGCATCCGGTGATACCGAGGCGGATGTGGACCCGGAACGGGCGCGGGCCAACCCGAAGTGGAAGCAGGACTTCGACGAGGATTAATCCGGCGCGTGCCAGTCTAACCGGTAACGTCTTCTACCGCCGGTCGGTGCGCTGGTGGTTCCTTTCCCTATCGCTCCGTCGGGGCCTCACCCCCCTCAGCCCGCACCGCAACATGGCTACAGCGTCACCGCATTTCGGAGGCCTGCCGTCGGGTGGTCTGCCAGCCGATAAGAAAGGCCGCGCCAAGGAGGGTGGCGAGCGTCGTGTCCGCAATGGTAGCAGCGGACATGGCAACACCTCCTTCGTTCATGGAACTCACACACCGGCGGCAAGCGTCTGGACGTCGTATCGATTGATCCTGCAATCAGCAGTCACGAGCACGAGCTCCTCTGCCTGGGCCTGGGCGATGAGCATGCGATCGAATGGATCGCGGTGATGCGCTGGGAGTCCGCCGGCGCGTTCACTATGCGCGAGCGTGATCGGCAATTCCAGGAAGCCCTCCTCGAGGACCACCGCGCTTAGTCCCTCCGGCACTGTCAGCTTGCCCAGTGCGCGCTTTATTGCGATCTCCCAGGCGCTCGCGGCGCTGACGAACGCGGCATCCGCGCGCATGATCGCTCCCCGTGCCTGCTCGCCGAGCTCGGTGGCGTCACCGAGCCACCAAAGCAGCGCGTGCGTGTCGAGGAGCAGGCGTCTCACCCCGAACGGCCTTCGAAGTCGTCGATCACGTCATCGGGGGTGTTGTCGAAATCCGGCGCCATCCAGATTCGCCCCTTGAGTCGGCCGGGTCTACGCTCTCCCCGCTCGCCCCGGTACGGCACCAGCTCCAGGCAGGGCGTGCCAGCCTTGGCGATCACGATCCGCTCGCCGCCGAGCGCCCTTTCCACCAGTTGCGACAGCCGGGTCTTGGCCTCGTGAATGTTGACCTGCATGGTGACCTCCCGTGTAAGTTGACTAAGGTTAGCTAACCTGCGCGCGGCGTACAAGTCGGCGCCCGCTATACTCGCCCGTGGCGCTCACCCTGGCGGCTCGCACGAGCCCTGCGCGCACACCGGCGAGCGCCACATTCTCCCCGCGGCTGCGGCACGCAAGTGGGTTTCCACTACCCGGCGTGGATCCCGATCCCTGGATCCGCGTCTGTTGGCGACGGACAGGCAGCCGCCGGCAATCTAGCTCCTTCACCTAGGCATTCCAGGGTGAGCCCATCCGCAGTGCCGCATCGGTCTCCATGAATGCCGGGCCACAATCGAAGCGTAACCTCCTTCGGCAAGAGGCCCGGGTATCCTATCCGGGGCGAACGGGGGGCGCGGAGCCGGAACGGGCGCGGGCAAACCCGAAGTGGAAGCAGGACTTCGACGAGGATTGATCCGGTGGGTGCAGGCGACTAGCCGCTTGCCCGCATGCCGCCCGGCGGCCCGCCGTTGGGCGGCGGGGGTGTCCAGACATTGCGGAAGGCCTGGTGGCTGCGCTGCGGAATCGCCCGGGAGAATTGCAGGCGCACACTCGCCCCATCTCGCACACCAATGATTCTCCCGCTATTGATTCCGTGCCGTCGGGCGACGTCTTCGCATCCGCTCAGAAAGTCCGGGGGCGGCCGGCCGGAGCGGGCATGCGCGCGGCCTCCGGACAATTCCACAACGAACCGGATGCGTAGCCGCCAGAGCGCGAGCCCGGCGACCAGCGCGAGCAGTGCGGCCGCGGCCAGGACCGCGATGACAGGGTCTGCGCTCATGGACATGGTGGGCCCAGCCTACCGGTGCAGCGTCGCTCGTGCCACCGCCCAGACGGTTACTTGCGTTGCGCCTGAGTGAATCAGTGCCCGGGCGGCCTCATCCACCGTGCTTGCTGTGGTGATGACATCATCGAGCAGCGCGATGCGTCGCCCGCGGACCGCCGCGCTGGCGACAAAGGCGCCGCGCAAATTACGCTGGCGATCCGTACGCCCGAGCCCGGCTTGAGCCGCGGTGGGGCGCCGGCGCTGTACCCAGCCATGGCGCACGGGAATGCCCAGGGCGCGGCTGACGGGCCGCGCGAGTTCCGCCGCTTGATTGAAGCCCCGCTCCCGGAGTCGGCGGCGATGCAGCGGCATGGGCACGATGGCGTCGGCGACGGCCTTGCGCTGTTTGAGCTCCCGGGCCAACAGCCCGCCGAGCAGGCGACCGGCGGGCAGCTGGCCGCGGAACTTCAGCGACTGGATCAGCCCGTCGACCGGCGCCTCGTACACCCAAGGAACGATGGCGGTGTGGAATGCCGGTGCATCGGACTGGCAGTGTGCGCATCGCTGCTGGCCCGCCGGCACCGGCAGCGCGCAGCGCCCACAGGCATGCCGGTTGCGGGGCAGCTCCCGGTAACAGCCGGCGCACAGATCCAGGCGGCCGACCCCGGTCGCCACGCAGCACAGGCACGAGGGGGGCAGGAGCGCCTGAAGTAGCGATTGGAACCTTTCGTAAACCGAAGCCATGATTTTTGGTTGACAGTCCCTTGTTGCTCGCTACCATCCCAGACAAGCACTCCAGCCACACGCGAGAACCACACCATGCCCGAAGCCTCCCAGGACGTGCGCCACGACTGGAGTCTGGACGAGATCCAGGCACTGTTCGATTTGCCTTTCAACGATCTGCTGTTCCGGGCGCAGTCCGTGCACCGGCGCTTTCACGACCCCAACGCAGTGCAGGTGAGCACCCTGCTGTCGATCAAGACCGGTGCCTGCCCCGAGGACTGCAAGTATTGCCCGCAAAGCGTCCATTATGCCACGGGTCTCCAGCGTGAGGCGCTGATGGACAAGGACAGCGTGATCGAGGCCGCGCGCGCGGCTCGCGATGCGGGGGCAACGCGTTTTTGCATGGGGGCCGCCTGGCGCAGCCCCAGGGGCCGGGACCTCGTTCGAGTCGCGGAGATGGTCAGCGCGGTCAAAGAGTTGGGCCTGGAGACCTGCGCAACCCTGGGCATGCTGGACGCCGAGCAGAGCCGGACGCTCCAGCAGGCCGGCCTGGACTACTATAATCACAACGTGGATACCTCGGAAGCGTTCTACGGCGCCATCATTACCACACGGACGTATCAGGATCGCCTGGATACCCTGCAGCGGGTCCGGGAAGCGGGCATGAAGGTGTGTTGCGGTGGCATCCTCGGCATGGGTGAATCCCAGGCGGACCGGGCTTCAATGCTGCGTACCCTGGCGAACCTGCCGGCGCATCCCGAGAGCGTGCCGATTAACCAGTTGATCCGCGTCCCGGGCACGCCGTTGGCGGACGCCGAGGACCTTGACCCGCTCGATTTCGTGCGCTCCATCGCGGTGGCGCGCATTCTCATGCCCCGTTCCCATGTCCGCCTGTCGGCTGGGCGCACGGAGATGAGTGATGAGACCCAGGCGCTGTGTTTTCTCGCCGGCGCCAATAGCATCTTCTACGGCGAGAAACTGCTGACCACCGGGAATCCGGACGTGGCGAACGACCAGCGGCTGTTCCGGCGCCTGGGCCTTGAGGCGGAAGGGGCGACGTGCGCGAGGGCGGCCGCTGCCGCCGACTCCGCCGCGGGCGCCTAAGGCGCGCGGCAGGCCATGTGGGATCTGCAGGATGAATTGGACAAGCTGCGCGCCCTCGGGTTGGAGCGGCGGCCGCGGGCGTTGGCGCCGGTGGACGCGGTTACCGCACGCACCAGGGAGGGGCGGGAGCTGCTGGTGTTCTGCAGTAATGATTACCTGGGCCTGGCCCAGGCGCCGGAGGTCGCTGGCGCGTTGCGCCAGGCGGTGAATCGCGACGGTGTAGGCAGTGGTGCCGCCCATCTCGTGACGGGCCACCGGAGCGAGCACGCGGCCCTGGAAGCGGAGCTTGCGGAGTGGCTCGGGCGCGAGCGCGCCCTGTTGTTCTCCACCGGCTACATGGCGAACCTGGGTGTGGTCTCGGCGTTTGTCGGGCGTGGCGATCTGGTCGTGGAGGATCGCCTCAACCACGCCTCCTTGCTGGATGCCGGACTGCTGAGCGGGGCCCGCATGCAGCGGTATCACCATGGCGATGCGACGCATCTGGCCGCGCGCCTGCAGCGGGCTGCCCGGCGACGGCTGGTGGTCACGGACGGTGTGTTCAGCATGGACGGCGATGTCGCGCCACTGGCTGCCGTGGCGCAGGCGGCTCGCGACCGGGACGCCATGCTGATGGTCGATGATGCCCACGGCATCGGCGTGCTGGGGGAGGAGGGCCGAGGTGCGGTCGCCGAGGCGGGGCTTGGCCAGGACGATGTGCCGTTGCTGGTAGGGACACTCGGCAAGGCCCTGGGGACGTTCGGGGCATTTGTGGCCGGACCGGCGGACTGTATCGATTGGCTGGTGCACAAGGCGCGCCCTTATGTCTACACCACCGCGCCGCCGCCGGCGCTAGCGGCGGCCACCCGCGCGAGCCTGCGCCTGGCCCGCCAGCAGCCGTGGCGCCGGCAGCACCTGGAGGCTCTGGTCTGCCGCTTCCGCCGGGGTGCCGAAGCGCTCAGGCTGCGTTTGATGGCCTCGCGTACCGCCATTCAGCCCATTGTGGTGGGCGACGCAGGGGCGGCTGTGCAGGCGAGCCAGGCACTGGAGGACCGTGGGGTGTTGGTCACCGCTATTCGTCCACCGACGGTGCCGAAGGGCACAGCGCGACTGCGGGTGACACTCTCCGCGGCGCATTCCGAGGCCCAGGTGGATCGCTTGCTGGAGGCGCTCGCGGCCATTCGCCCACGCCTGGGCGCGGCATGATGGCGACCGCGCCGCGATGCGTGGCGGGCTGCCGGGAGGCGTACCATGGTGTCAGTGACAGCTGGGAAACAACTCCATGAGCGAGAACACCGCCGGTACTGACAAGGCGGCCATCCGCCGCGCTTTCGACAGCGCCGCAGAGACCTATGACCAGGCGGCCGTGCTGCAGCACGAGATCGGCCGGCGATTGCAGGAGCGCCTGGATTTCATCCGCCTGACACCGCAGCGGGTACTTGACGTCGGCGCCGGTACCGGGGGATCCACCGCCGCGCTGCGCCAGCGCTATCGCAGGGCCCGTGTCATGGCGCTGGATCTGTCCTCGAACATGCTTCGCCGCGCGCGCCAGCGCGGTAGCTGGTTGCACCCGGTGCCGGTTATCTGCGGTGATGCCGAGTCGTTGCCGCTGGCCGATCGCAGCGTGGATCTGCTGTTTTCCAACGCGACTTTCCAGTGGTGTGCCGATCTGGATCGCCTGTTCGGGGAGTGCCAGCGGGTCCTGCGGCCCGGCGGCCTGCTCATGTTCTCAACGTTCGGCCCCGATACGCTGCGCCAACTGCGCGAGAGCTGGTCGGATGCCGATGGCTATCGGCACGTGAACCGTTTTGCGGATATGCACGATATCGGCGATGCGCTGGTCTCCGCCCGGTTCGCGGATCCGGTGATGGACATGGAGTACTTCAACCTCACCTACGACTCCGTGGGCGCGTTGATGCGCGACCTGAAGGCCATCGGTGCGCAGACCGTCACCGGGGGCCGGGCGCCGGGCCTGACCGGGCGCGGCCGACTGCAGCGCATGCACGATGCCTATGAGCGCTACCGGGACGTGGACGGCCGCCTTCCGGCCACGTGGGAAATCGTCTACGGCCACGCCTGGGCGACCGATCAGCTGCCGCAGCGCAAGGACGATGCCGGCAACGTCACGGTCTCCTTCGATGCCATTCGCCGGACTCTGAAAGGGCGGTCGTGATGCGCGGTGTGTTCGTCACGGGGACCGATACCAACGTGGGCAAGACAGTTGCCGGCTGTGCGCTGCTCGCGGCCCTGAACGCCTGCGGGTTGCGCACTGCCGCCATGAAGCCTGTGGCGTCCGGCTGCGAAACCACACCGCAGGGGCTGCGTAACGAAGACGCGCTGGCGCTGATGGCGGAGGCCGCTGTCAGGCATGACTACGAGAAGGTCAACCCTGTCGCCCTGGCGCCCGCCATCGCCCCGCACCTTGCGGCGGCCGAAGCGGGCGTCACCATTGATCTCGCCCGTCTCGTTGCCGGGGCACGGGCCCTTGCCGCAGAGGGCGATATGCTGCTGGTCGAGGGAGCGGGCGGCTGGCGTGTCCCCCTGACCGCCGACACGGGGTTCGCCGATCTGGCCGTTGCCCTGGGGTATCCGGTGGTGCTGGTGGTCGCCGTGCGGCTTGGTTGCATCAATCACGCCCTGCTCACAGCCGAGGCGATTCGTCGGGACGGGTTGCCCTTGGCGGGCTGGATCGCGAACGTCATGGTGCCCGATGAGCCGCGTCTGCAGGGCCAGATCGCCAGCCTCGAGGCACGCCTTGCGTGCCCGCGACTGGCAACATTGCCCTGGGAACCGGGGGCGGCGCCGCGGGAGCGGATGCGGCACCTTGATTGCGGACCACTGCTGCCGCGCTGAACTCGCCGCCGCCCGTGGCGACGGCGAATCAGTGACTTGGCTGAGTCGCGCCGGGCCGCGTGCGCCATCCCGGCGGAGGGCGATCCCAGCCCGCTTTCCTCCTTGGGGGAACTCAACTAGACTACGTAGGCGACTCGGTGTCATGGTGTTCTTGCCCTGGCATGCCAGGGTCATTTTGAGGCCTTGGGATTGCATCGCCATGGCTATGACGCGAAGCGATTCGGCCGATGACGCGCGGTTGTTCGAGTTGCGGCCGAACGCCGGTGTGTATTGGCGGCAGACCCTGATCATCTTCCTGATGCTCTCTGCGGTTTGTCTTGGTATTGCGATCGCCTTCGCGTTCGCGGGTTTCTGGCCGATCCTGCCCTTCGCGGGGCTGGAGATCACGGCCCTGGGTGCGGCACTCTACGTGTCCGCGCGCCGGGGGAATTACCGCGAAGTGATCCGCGTCACCCCCAGCCGGGTACTGGTAGAGAAGGGGTGGCGCCACCCGGAGCAGGCCTGGGAATTCCAGCGTGCCTGGTCTGAAGTGGAGCTGCAGCGTTCACCGCTGCAGTGGTATCCCGCCCGGCTCATCATTCGCTCGGGCGTCGAGCAGGTCGAGTGTGGTGCGTTTCTCACGGATGAAGAGCGCGAGACTCTCGCTGAGGAGCTTGTGGAATGTATCGGGCCCATGGCCGCCGTCGGGGATTCAGGATCCCGCCGCGTTGGCTCCGCGGGCGAGTGAACACGAACCGATAAAGCCGCCAATTCCATTTTGGGGGGAGCGCGTGGAATGACTTCGAAGATGCTGGTGAGAGCCCTCACCGCGGTGGGTCTGATCGGCCTGCTGTCAACGGCGGCAGCGGCGCCGGGTGAATCCGGATGGCGCCAGCCGTGGGGGCTTAATCTTCCCGAGGGGGTGACGTCCCTGAGTCGGCTGTCCTACGACCTGCACATGCTGGTGTTCTATATCGTCTGTGTCATTGCCGCCATCGTGTTCATCGGCATTTTCTACTCGATGTGGAAGTTCCGCAAATCCGCCGGTGCCAAACCCGCTCACTTCCACCACAACACCACGGTCGAGGTGATCTGGACGGTGATTCCGTTTCTGATCTTGCTGGGCATCTCCATACCGGCGACCCAGACCATGATCAAGATGGAAGACACGACCGACTACGAGATGACGGTCAAGGTCACCGGCTACCAGTGGATGTGGGAGTACGAGTACCTGGATGAGGACATCAGCTTCTTCAGCCGGATGGATCCCGACAGCCAGCTGGCCCGTCAGCGCAACCCGGAAATTTCACCCCGGGAAGTGGAACACTACCTGCTCGACGTCGACAACCCGCTGGTGGTCCCGATCGACAAGAAAATCCGCTTCCTGCTCACTGCCAACGACGTGATCCACTCCTGGTGGGTACCGGAGCTGGGTTGGAAGAAGGACACCATCCCCGGTTTTATCAATGAGGCGTGGGCCCGGATCGAAGAGCCCGGCGTGTACCGCGGCCAGTGTGCCGAGCTGTGTGGCCGCGACCACGCCTTCATGCCCGTCGTGGTGATCGCACTGGAGCAGGAGGAATACGAGGACTGGGTCGCCGAGCAAAATGGTGAGGCTGCCGCGGTAGGGGATGAGCCGGCGGAGGCGGATATCGACGATGTCGCCGAGGAGGAACTCGAGGACATGTCCGAGGACGAGCTCATGACTCTTGGCGAGCAGGTCTACAACAGCCAGTGCCTGGCCTGCCACCGCGCCGAGGGTGAGGGTATGGCCGGCTTCCCGGCACTTGACGGGAACGAGATGGTGACGGGAGACGTGAGTGCCGTTAACGACGTAATCATCAACGGCGTCTCCGGCACGGCCATGCAGGCGTTCGGGGGCCGCCTTGACGATCGGGAGATTGCGGCGGTGGTCACCTACATCCGCAATGCCTGGGGTAACGATGCAGGCGACCTCGTTCAGCCGTCCGAAGTTCGCGACGCCCGCTGAGCAAAGCTCGGGAACAAGACTGAGAACAGAGAGGTAGACGAGCCCATGTCCTCCGCAACCGATACCGCGCACCACGGGCATGACCACCATCATGCCCCGCCCTACGGCATAACGCGCTGGCTGTTCACGACGAACCACAAAGACCTCGGTGTCCTTTACATGTCCTTCGGCCTGCTGATGTTCTTTATCGGCGGTGCCATGGCGATGATCATCCGGGCGGAGCTCTTCCAGCCAGGCTTGAACTTGGTTGACCCGTACTTCTTCAACCAGATGACCACCATGCATGCCCTGGTGATGATCTTCGGGGCCGTCATGCCCGCGCTCACGGGGCTGGCGAACTGGTTGGTGCCGGTGCAGATCGGCGCACCGGACATGGCGCTGCCGCGCGTCAACAACTGGGCGTTCTGGCTGCTGCCGGCGGGGTTCGTACTGCTGCTGGCGACGCTGTTCATGCCCGGCGGGGCGCCAGCAAGTGGCTGGACCATGTACCCGCCGCTGGTTCTAATGCTCGGGGATTCCTTCCCGTTCCTGATCTTCGCGGTGCACATCCTCGGCATCTCGTCGATCATGGGCTCGATCAACATCGCGGTCACCATCCTGAACATGCGCGCCCCGGGCATGACCCTCATGAAGATGCCGCTGTTCGTATGGACGTGGCTGATTACCGCTTTCCTGATGATTGCGGTGATGCCGGTGCTCGCTGGCGCGGTCACCATGCTGCTCACTGACCAGTACTTCGGCACCAGCTTCTTCAATGCCGCCGGCGGCGGTGATCCAGTGATGTTCCAGCACATCTTCTGGTTCTTCGGTCACCCTGAGGTGTACATCCTGATCCTGCCTGCCTTTGGTATCGTCTCGGCGATCCTGCCCACGTTCGCCCGCAAACCGCTATTCGGCTACAGCTCCATGGTCTACGCCACGGCATCCATTGCGTTCCTGTCGTTCATTGTCTGGGCGCATCACATGTTCACCGTGGGATTACCACTGGCCGGGCAGCTGTTCTTCATGTACGCCACCATGCTGGTCGCGGTGCCCACTGGCGTGAAGATCTTCAACTGGATGGCCACCATGTGGCGCGGCAGCATGACATTCGAGACGCCCATGCTGTTCTCCATCGCCTTTGTGCTTCTCTTCACTGTTGGTGGTCTCTCCGGGGTCATGCTGGCACTGGCGCCGGTGGACCTCCAGTACCACGACACCTATTTCGTGGTGGCCCACTTTCACTATGTGCTGGTAACCGGGACCATCTTCGCCATCATGGCCGCAGTGTATTACTGGCTGCCGAAGTGGACCGGCCACATGTACGACGAAAAACTGGGCAAGATCCACTTCTGGGTGTCCGTCATTTCCGTGAACGTGCTGTTCTTCCCGCAGCACTTCCTGGGGTTGGCTGGCATGCCGCGGCGTATCCCGGACTACGCCCTGCAGTTCGCAGAATTCAACATGATTTCCTCCATTGGCGGCTTCGTGTTCGGGTTCGCTCAGCTTTTGTTTGTATGGATCATCATCAAATGTGTTCGCGGTGGTGAGAAGGTCACTGACCAGGTGTGGGAAGGTGCGCAAGGCCTTGAGTGGACGTTGCCGTCACCGGCGCCGTACCACACATTTGAAACGCCGCCGGTTGTGAAGTAGCGAGGTGGTCATTGGACGACAATAACCGCAAGTCGGGGCCGCAGCGGCGGGGCGTCATCGCCACCGCCGCGGTCCTGGCCGCATTCGCTGTCGGAGTTTATCTCACCTTTATCCTGTTGCAGGTGCGCCTATGAGCCATGAGACAACCAGCAAGAGGCATACGAAGACCGTAACCAAACTGTTGCTGGTGACCGTCGGCATGTTCGGCTTCGGATTTGCGCTTGTTCCGCTGTATGACGTGATCTGCGATATCACCGGGCTGAACGGCGTTGTCAACCTGCAGGCGGCGGACCATGATGGCGCCACCGTCGACGAGGACCGCACAGTCACGGTGGAGTTCATCGCCACCGTCAATGGCAACAGGCCCTGGACATTCAAGCCCGAGGTCCGGCGCATGGAGGTCACACCCGGGGAGTTGCACACGGTGACCTTCCGGACGACGAACGGGCAGAGCGAGGACACGGTCAGCCAGATCGTGCCCAGCGTGGCCCCCGGACTCGCCGGCCGGCACTTCCGCAAGACGGAGTGCTTTTGCTTTACGGAGCAGCCGTTCGAGGCGGGGGAGAACCGGGACATGTCCGTGACGTTCTTCATCGACTCGCGCATCGATGAGCGTACGAACACGGTCACGCTGTCCTATACGCTTTTCGACCTCGGCGCCGGTGATGACCCTGATTTTGACCCCGAGGACGCTGAACTGCACGCCAATACGCGCTGAACGGCGAGACACGAGGAAATAGAACATGAGTCTAGCACAGGGCACCTATTACGTACCTCACGAAAGCCGCTGGCCCGTCTTTGGCATTCCGGGCATAGCGCTTCTCATGGCCGGTTTCTCGGTGTATCTGAACGGGGGCGGCTGGGGCTTTCCGATCATGATCCTGGGGGCGGTCATCACGCTGATCATGACGGTCATGTGGTTTCGTGACGTGGTCCATGAGAGCGTGGCCGGGAAGTACAATGAGCAGGTGGACATGTCCTTCCGCCAGGGGATGGCGTGGTTTATCTTCTCCGAGGTGATGTTCTTCGGCGCGTTTTTCGGCGCGCTGTTCTACGCCCGCGTGCTCTCAATCCCTTGGCTGGGCGGTGACGATGCGGCCACCAGCCAGTTTCTGTGGGATTCCGTACTGCTGTCCTGGCCAACCGCTGGCCCGGGAATGCTGGACGTGGACTTCACGGCCATGGGCGCCTGGGCGTTGCCGACGATCAACACCCTGATTCTGCTGACCTCGGGTGCGACGCTGACCTGGGCGCACCATGCGATGAAGGAGAACCACCGCAAGCAGGTGATCATCGGGCTGGCCCTTACAGTGCTGTTGGGGGCGACGTTTAGCTCGATCCAGGCGTATGAGTATGTTTATGCTTGGGAAGAACTGAGCCTGCGCATGGATACCGGGATCTACGGCTCATTGTTCTACATGCTCACGGGCTTCCACGGCGTGCACGTGATCATCGGTGCGCTCACGCTATTCGTGATCCTGATCCGTGTAATCAAGGGCCATTTCACGGCCGATGATCATTTCGGCTTCGAGGCGGCAGCGTGGTACTGGCACTTTGTGGATGTGGTCTGGCTGGGTCTGTTTGTATTTGTGTACGTGATCTGACGCAGGTCGGTCCCATGCAGCGGTCGCGGGGCTCTCCCGCGGCCGCATCATCGAGTTCACCGGCAGCTTAACAGCCCTTCCGCCCGTCTAACGGCGGAAGGGTTCGTTCGGCTCGATAACGCCCGTCAGCAGGAGGGCTATCAGCACGAGGAACAACCCGATCGAAAGTCCGATGCGCCAGGTTAGGGCGCGCACCACCCGACGGGAGTCGCTCTTGTCGCGGACGAGGAAGACCGCGCCGGAGAAGAGGCTGAACACAATGGCCACCATGGCCAAAACGATGGAAATTTTGATGACGATGGTCATGGGCGTTGACCTGGACAGCGGAGCGCGGGCGCCCCGGGGGTAAGCTCACGCTGGCCGTCTGGCGACGACCGATCGAAGGAGTATACGCAGGATGTGCGGGAGCTGACACCCCGGCATTCGGAGATGATCATGCGCATCGGGCGCTTTACATTCACGCCGAGCCTGGTGCCGACCGTGGCAACGCTGCTTGCCTTGCCGGTGCTGATATCGCTCGGATTCTGGCAGCTTGAGCGCGCGGAGCAGCGGCAGGCCATAGCAACCGCCTATGAAACCCGGGATCAGCGATTGACAATCGACCTGAATCGCGATGGCGTCTCCGATTCGGACAGCCAACCGCTGAACGCGGGCGCGCGGGGCACCTACGACGATGACCGGCAATTGCTTGTGGACAATCAGCCCCACCGGCGGCAGACCGGTTACCATGTTCTGACCCCATTACATCTGGAGGGCCGGGACGAGGCGGTGCTGGTGGACCGGGGCTGGGTGCCGGCTGGGGACAGGCGCTCCGAGCTTCCGGATGTGGCCGTGGGGGACAGCCGGCGGGAGATCCAAGGGCACGTGGATCAGGGTCCACCCACGGGCTTGCGCCTCGGAGGTATTGCCGACGGCGAGACGGGCTGGCCCCTGCGCATTCAGTACGTCGCCTATGACGAACTCGAAGAGCGCCTGGGATATCCGCTGCTCCCCGTGGTGCTGCGCCTGGACCCCGCCGCACCGGATGGGTTTACCCGCGAGTGGGGGCCGGCCTTCGAGGAAGGCTATGGCCCAGAGCGCAACCAGGGTTATGCGGTTCAGTGGTTTGGACTCGCGGCCGCCCTCGTGGTGATCTTTATTGCTGTGAACCTGCGACGAGTAACTGCCGATGACGCAGAGGGATGAGCAAACCCGGCGCGGTCGCCGGATGCTATTGTTGCTGCTGGCGGTGTTTGTCGTACCGGCGGCTGTCGCCTGGACACTGTTCTTTTCGGGTTGGCGGCCGGCGACGACATCCAATCACGGTGAGCTCCTCGACACCCCCACCCGCCTGAATCCTCCGGAACTCAGGCAGATGGTCGGTCCCGGGGACGATAACGCCTTGGACTTCCGGGGCAAATGGACCATGCTGATGGTCTCGCGCGGCCCGTGCGAAGACGCCTGTGTGGAGCGACTCCGGGCGACCCGGCAGATACGCCTTGCGCTGGCGCAACACACCGACCGGGCGCAACGCGTCCTGGTCTTGCCGGAAGGCGTCGATCCGCCCCCCGAAGCGGTGCTCGCCCGGCACCGTGACCTGTATGTGGTCGCCGGCCCCACCGACTGGGTGGGAAACGGGAACGAGGCCCTGTCGCTGAGCCTGGCCGACACCCGCGGCTACCGCATGATGCGCTACAGCGATCCGTTTGAGCCCTCCGGCATGCTGGCGGATATGAAGCATCTGTTACGTCTTTCCAATATCGACATCGAGCGCCTTGACGGCCTCTCGGAGCAAGACTGATCCATGCGCACTGCGAGGTTCTTCCGCCTATGCCTGGCGGCATCGATTCTGACGGTAGTTGTCGTGCTGCTCGGCGCCTGGGTGCGCCTGGAGGATGCCGGCCTTGGCTGTCCGGACTGGCCCGGGTGCTATGGCATGCTGTTGGGTGTGCCGCAGACGCCGGAGGCCATCGAGGCGGCCAATCTCGCCCACCCCGAGCGGCCGGTGCACGTGGGCAAGGCCTGGAAGGAGATGATTCACCGCTACGCCGCCGGGATTCTCGGGCTGACGGTGCTCGCCATGGTGGTGATTGCCGTGCGCAATCGGCGGGATGCGGCTCAGCCGCTGCGGTTGCCGTTGTTGCTCGGAGTCCTGATTGTTGCCCAGTCCGTGCTCGGCATGTGGACGGTGACCTGGCAACTCAAACCGCTGGTGGTGACCATGCACCTGCTCGGCGGCATGGCGACCTTGGCCCTGCTGTGGTGGCTCACCCTGCGTACCGGAGGGTTTCTGCAGGCGGCGCGCAGCGAGGCGGCGCAATCATTGCGGCCATGGGTGCTCGTGGTGCTTGGCATCGTTGTCGCCCAGATTGCCCTCGGTGGGTGGGTCAGTACGAACTACGCTGCACTGGCATGCACGGATTTCCCTCGCTGCGGAGGGCAATGGTGGCCCGAGGCAAACTACGCCGACGCGTTTGTCCTCTGGAAAGGGCTCGGGGTGGACTATGAGTTTGGCGTGCTTGATCACCCGGCCCGGGTTGCCGTGCATTTTGTGCATCGTATCGGTGCCGTCGTCACCGCATTCGCCGTGATCGCACTGGCTGTCGCCGTGTGGCTGCGGGCCCGGACTGTGCCGCCGCGCCTGCTGGCGGGCGTGATGGTGGCTGTTCTCGGGGTTCAATGGGCGCTCGGCATTACCAATGTGCTGGCGGGGCTGCCCTTGTTCGTGGCGGTTGCTCACAATGGGGGGGCGGCATTACTGCTGTTGAGCGTAATCACCCTTTACCATACCCTTCGTCCTTTGCGGACATCGGCCACGTTCATGCGGGAGCAGCCGGTGTGACTTCAAGCATCTCGACACGGTTCACCGGGCTCAGAGGTATGGCGGAACTCACGCGCCAGTGGGAAGACTACTACGATCTCTGCAAGCCGAAAGTGGTCGCCTTGCTGGTGTTTACCGCCATCGTCGGTATGGTGCTTGCCGCACCGCCCGCGGAAGTACCCTGGAATGCCCTGATCTTCGGCAGCCTGGGGATCGCGCTGAGCAGTGCGTCCGCTGCGGCCATCAATCAGATCGTCGATGAAAAGGTTGACGCCGCCATGGCGCGAACCCGTGGTCGGCCGCTGCCTCGGGGTAATTTGCCCGTTGCCCGGGCCGTGGTCTTCGCGGGCGCCATTGGGATCCTCGGGCTCGGGACGCTGTACTGGCTGGTCAATCCGCTGACGGCCTTGCTCACGTTCTTGTCGGTCATGGGCTACGCGTTCGTCTACACCATGTACTTGAAGCGGGCCACGCCCCAGAACATCGTCATCGGCGGCGCCGCTGGCGCCGCACCGCCGGTGCTGGGCTGGGCCTCGGTGACGGGAACCATTGACCCACACGCGCTGTTATTGTTTCTGATTATCTTCATCTGGACACCGCCGCACTTCTGGGCGCTGGCGATTCATCGGCGTAAAGACTACGCCAAGGTTGACATCCCCATGCTGCCGGTGACCCATGGCGTGCGTTTCACCGAAGTCCAGATCCTATGGTATACGGTGCTGCTGGCGGCGGCCAGCCTGTTGCCATTCGCGACGCAAATGAGCGGGCCGCTGTATCTGGTCGGCGTCCTCTTCCTGAACGCGGGGTTTCTGTATTACGCAATTGCCATGCGTCTCTCGGAGGACGCGCGGCTGCCGATGCGGGCATTCAGTTACTCAATTACCTATCTGATGGGAGTGTTCGGCTTGCTGCTGGTGGATCATTACCTGCCGCTGCTGTCCCGGTTCGTTCCGGCCTGACCCCCGGGGGGTGCCTGCGGCTTGCGCGTCCTCGGGCGTCCCCCTTTGCCTACCACAGCGGCCGATTCGCCTCGCTGGCCTGTGTGCAAGAGGCGACTCGGCAAGCAGGGGATGGCACCGGGCTGGCATGACCGCCAGTCCGGCCTCCATTCGAACGGTCAGACTGGTCGTAACCGCCCGTTGCCCCGTTCAAGACACGGCGTTCAGCGGTACCAGCGGCTCAGCCCTCGCCCCAGCGGCGGAATACCAAACTGCTGTTGGTGCCGCCAAAGCCGAAGCTGTTGGACATCACTGCCCGAAGGTTCGCGCTATCCTGGCGGTCGCGAACGATGGGCATACCTTCAGCCTCCGGGTCAAGGTTGTCGATGTTGGCGGAGGCGGTAATAAAATCGCCCTTCATCATGAGCAGGCTGTAGATGACTTCGTGGGCACCGGCCGCACCCAGCGAATGGCCTGTCAGCGACTTCGTGGAACTGATCGCCGGTATCTGCTCGCCAAATACGTCGCGAATCGCGCTGAGTTCAGTGATGTCGCCGGCGGGGGTGCTTGTGCCGTGGGCATTGATGTAGTCGATGGGCCCGTCGTGGGTCAGGAGAGCCTGTTGCATGCATCGCGTGGCGCCCTCTCCGGAGGGCGCGACCATATCGTATCCGTCGGATGTGGCCCCGTAGCCCGTCAGCTCAGCATAGATCTGGGCGCCTCGCGCGCGGGCGTGCTCCAACTCCTCAACCACCAGCATGGCACCACCGCCGGCGATGACGAATCCGTCTCGATCAGCGTCGTAGGCGCGTGAGGCGGTCGCCGGTGTATCGTTACGCCTGGATGACAGCGCACCCATGGCATCGAAAAGCATGGTCATGCTCCAGTGCTCTTCCTCGCCCCCGCCTGCAAACACGATGTCCTGCTTGCCCAGCTGGATCTGTTCCATGGCGCTGCCAATGCAATGGGCGCTCGTGGCACAGGCCGAGGTGATGGAGTAATTGAGCCCCTTGATCCGGAACGGCGTCGACAGACACGCCGATACGGTACTGCCCATGACCTTGGGAACCATGTAGGGGCCGACCCGCTTGACCCCACGCTCCCGCAGGATGTCCGCCGCCTTGACGAGGTTCTCCGTGGAGGCGCCGCCAGAGCCGGCGATCAGACCGGTGCGCGGGTTGGAGACCTGATCCGGCGCCAGGTCGGCATCCTTGATGGCTTGCTGCATGGCGACGTAAGCGTATCCGGCCGCATCCCCCATAAATCGGCGGGCCTTGCGGTCGACATGCTCTTCAAGATCCAGGTCCACCACGCCGGCGATGCGGCTGCGCAGACCCATTTCCTCGTACGCCTCCCGGTAGCGGATACCCGAGCGGCCATCACGCAGACTGGCCGTGACTTCAGCCTGGTCGTTGCCCAGACACGAAACAATGCCAAGGCCTGTAATTACCACACGTTTCATACCGGTTCGCTCCTCACCAGGCTCAAGCCCCGGGCCTGCCCGCAGGATGTACGCAATGGCCTGCCGGTTCACCGCGCATCGCCACTGCGCCTTTGCACCGCCAGCGCAAGCGGTTGCCGAGCTACGCTCTCATGGATTCCGGCGACTGGAACAGGCCAACGCGCAGGTCGGCTGCACTGTAGATCGGCGTGCCGTCGACGAGCATCTCCGCGTCGGCAATGCCCATAACCAGCTTGCGCATGATGACGCGCTTCATGTCAATTCGATAGGTTACCAGCTTTGCGTCCGGTAGCACCTGACCGAAGAACTTCACCTCCCCCGCGCCGAGCGCGCGGCCGCGGCCAAGGCCGCCTTTCCAGCCGAGGAAGAACCCGACCAGCTGCCACATGGCATCAAGCCCGAGGCAACCCGGCATCACAGGGTCATTCTCAAAGTGGCAGGCAAAAAACCACAGGTCCGGGTGAACATCGAGCTCAGCGTGAATTTGACCCTTACCATATGCGCCGCTCGTGTCATCAATGTTAACGATTCGGTCGAGCATGAGCATGTTGGGTTTGGGCAACTGGGGGTTGCCAGGACCGAATAACCGCCCCTCCCCACAGCGAATCAGGTCGTTGTAGTCGAAGCTTGAGTCGTTCTTGCTGTAGTGCGGATTCGTCGCCATCTGACCCTCGGGCGGCGGCATCGGACGCGTCGGCGCACCGTCGCGGCAGCCGCGTTCATGAATAAGGGCAAAGTGTAAGGGATACGCCGCCTTGTATCGAGTAGGATGCGGGGAGTTGTCCAAAAAAAACCCCGTGCGGACACGGGGCAAACGTGGAGGGCAACCACTTGAAAGCTTTGTGGCCTGCCGGCTACCGAGTCGGGGGCCGGTGGCGTGCGCGCGACGTCGTTACTGCCGCGCCTCGATCATGCCGACGACCTCTTCGCGCATCTCGGGGTCCCGCTCAAGCGCGGCAGCGACGGCGGAATACTCCTGCACTTCAAGACCACTGTCCTGGATGGCCTGCACCATCTCGTCGTTGGCTTCCTGCTGCAGACCCTGGGCGTCCTCGGTCGCTTCCGCGCCCTGAAGCTTCTCGGAATACTCGCGATGGATCTCCCCTACCTTGACATAGGCATCGGCGAAGCGTTCCAGCGTTTCGTCGTCAAATTCCTGCTGTTCGGCCATCCCGTCTGGCTGCTGTTCGTAGGTGTCTGCCTGGCCATCTTCGGCCTCTTCAAAGGCCTGCGCGCCTAATACAGGGAGCAGCAGCAGGCCGGAAAACAGTACCGGAATCATGAAGCGCGTCGAATTTCGGTGTTTCATTGGGTGTCTCCTCGTGAGTAGGTTCAAATTCAGTGCCCGCTATAAATGCAGGGGTCATGCCAGGTTGCCTTATCGGCTGCGTTACAATGGCCT
>NZ_SKOG01000241.1 GCF_007120195.1 Aquisalimonas sp. | reverse complement strand
CTGGTGAGACGCTACATCATGGAAATGGGCAAACACAGCCCTTACAAGCTGAACGGGGCAAACGCGCAGAGGTGACGCATGCAACGCCGGATTCACTGGCTCGATGACGGCGATGAAACGCTCTTCCCCTCGCCGGATCAGGCCCTGACACGCCCCAACGGCCTCGTGGCCATCGGTGGAAATCTCTCCGAACGGCGCCTGCTGGCGGCCTATCGGCGCGGCATCTTCCCGTGGTTCGAAGAGGATCAGCCCGTGCTGTGGTGGTCCCCGGATCCACGCGCCATTCTCGTTCCCGATGCCGTTCACGTGGGTCGCAGCCTGCGCAAACGCCTCCGTAAGGCCGGTTTTGAGGTCACCTTGGATACCGCGTTCGATGATGTGATAACGGCCTGCGCCGCGCCGCGAGGCGGGGAAACCGGCACCTGGATCACGAAAGACATGCATGACGCCTATTGCCATCTCCATGACCGGGGGTTTGCCCATTCCGTGGAGGTCTGGCATCACCTGCGCCTGGTGGGCGGCCTCTATGGTGTCGCTCTCGGGCGGGCCTTTTTCGGCGAATCCATGTTCAGCCGTGCCCCGGATGCGTCCAAGGTTGGTTTGATTCACCTGGCCGGACAGCTCTCGCGCTGGGGATTCCACGTCCTGGATTGTCAGATTCTCTCACCGCATCTCGCGGCGTTGGGAGCGCGCGAGTGCTCGCGCGCACAGTTTCTGGAGGGGCTGGACGCGGCGCTGGCCTATCCGGATAGGCAGGGCCACTGGCGTTTCGATGCCGATTTTACGCCGTTGCCCCGCCGGGAGACCCCAGAATGAGCTCCGCAGACAATGAGCGTCGCCTCTGGCTCTACGCCACGGGTGACCATGAATGTGCCTATTTGCCGAACCGTACGGCGCGCACGGTCTTCGTGGACCCGACCTTCTCACTCCATAACCGTCATTACAGCCAACTCATCCGCCAGGGAATGCGGCGAAGTGGCCGTTTCATTTATCAGCCGGGCTGCCCGGGCTGCAATGCCTGTCAGTCCCTGCGTGTTCCCGTGCGCGTGTTCCAGCCACGCCGCCGCCAACGCCGTTGCTGGCGACGCAACAGTGACCTGAGCGCGATTGTTCGCGGGGCCGATTTCCGCCAGGAACATTTCGACTTGTACGTCCACTACGTGGCAACGCGACATCCTGGCGGCGGCATGGATGAGCACGACCCGGACAGCTACATGGATTTTCTTGTTGCACCTTGGGCGGAAACCCGGTTCGTCGAGTTCCGCGAAGGCGACCGGCTACTGGCCGTCTCCGTGGTCGATCTTATTGCCGACGGATTTTCAGCGGTGTATACCTTCTTCGCGCCCGATGAAAGCCGTCGCGGCCTTGGTACCTACGCCGTTTTGTGGCAGATTGACGCAGCTCGCCGGTACGGCCTTGATTACGTCTATCTGGGCTACTGGATCGCCGCATGTGCCAAAATGAGCTACAAGGCTGATTATCGGCCCTGCGAGGTCTACCAGGGCGGCGAATGGCGCGTACTGAGCGATCCGCGCTCACTGTCTTGATGAGAGCCAACCGTGTTGCGTCCCGCACGAATTCCGGGTCTGTCATCGATTGACGGCGGCCGGCACCGGGCCTGACAACGCCTGGCACTGACGGGCTCCAGGCCGAAACTTGCAAGAAAACGCTCAATCAATCGATCAGGAGGTCGAAGACTGCATGGCGAAAGATGATCATATCAAGATGCAGGGTACGGTAGTCGAAACCCTGCCCAACACCATGTTCCGTGTCGAGCTCGAGAACGGACATGTCGTGACTGCCCACATCTCGGGCAAGATGCGTAAGCACTATATTCGCATTCTCACCGGAGACACCGTGACGGTAGAGCTGACGCCTTACGATCTCAACAAGGGCCGCATCACCTACCGCGCCCGCTGACGCCCCCATCACGGCTCATTACGCGCTGTGGGCAGACCCCGGTGTCTTGCGCCGTGCTCCTCAAAAGCCAGCCCCCCTTCCATATACCCTGGAACAAGCGGTCATATACCCTGGAACAAGCGGTCGCACGGGGCCCGCGATCATCCGGCCGCGATTGGTCAATCCGCCACGGCCTCAGTGCCGCCGGCGAGCTCAAAGCCGAGTTCGTCGTCCTGGGCACGGATGATGATTTCACCGCCATTGGACAGCCGCCCAAACAGCAGCTCTTCCGCGAGATGCTTGCGGATCTTCTCCTGGATGAGCCGTCCCATGGGGCGTGCGCCCATCTGCGGATCGTAGCCCCGGTCGGCCAGCCAGTCGCGGGCCGTCTCGTCGACGCGCAACACCACGTGCTTCTCCGCGAGCTGGGCGGCCAGCTCGTCCACGAACTTGTCCACCACCCGCCGGATCGTGACGCCGTCCAACGCCTGGAACTGGATGATCGCGTCCAGACGGTTGCGGAACTCCGGCGTGAACGATTTGCGCACGCTCTCCAACCCATCCGTCGAGTGGTCCTGGGGCGTGAAGCCGATGGACCGCCGGTTCATATCTTCCGCGCCGGCATTTGTGGTCATCACGAGGATCACGTTGCGGAAATCGGCGTGGCGGCCATTATTGTCCGTCAGCGTGCCATGATCCATGACCTGCAGCAGCAGGTTGAAGACATCCGGGTGCGCCTTCTCGATCTCGTCGAGCAGCAGCACCGAATAGGGATGCTTGATGATTTCCTCGGTGAGCAGCCCACCTTGGTCGTAACCCACATAGCCAGGGGGTGCGCCGATGAGGCGCGAAACCGTGTGCCGCTCCATGTACTCCGACATATCGAAGCGGATTAGCTCGACGCCAAGCAGGCGGCCCAGCTGCCGTGTCACCTCGGTCTTGCCGACCCCCGTGGGCCCGGCAAACAGGAACGAGCCGGTGGGCTTCTCGGGCGCCGCCAACCCGGCCCGTGACATCTTGATGGTTGATGCCAGGCTGGTGATGGCCTCGTCCTGGCCGAAAATCACCGACTTGAGGTCAGACTCCAGGGTCTCGAGCACCTTCATGTCGGAGCTGGAGACGCGCTTTGGCGGAATCCGGGCCATGCTGGAGACGACCTGCTCAATGTCGAGCACGCCGATGCTCTTCTTTTGCTTGGACGGTGGCATGAGCCGCAGCCGCGCCCCGGCTTCGTCGATCACGTCGATGGCCTTGTCCGGCAGACGCCGATCGGTGATGTGCTTACTGGACAGCTCCGCGGCGGAACGCAACGCGCGATCGCTGTACTTGACCCCGTGGTGCTCCTCGAAGCGGCTCTTGAGCCCCCGCAAGATCCGGAACGTGTCCTCGACTGTGGGCTCGGGGACGTCGATCTTCTGGAAGCGGCGTGCGAGGGCCCGGTCTTTTTCGAAAATGCCCCGGTATTCCTGATAGGTCGTGGAGCCAATACATTTCAGCTCGCCGCTGGCCAGCATGGGCTTGAGCAGGTTACTGGCGTCCATCACCCCGCCCGAGGCCGATCCCGCACCGATGATGGTGTGGATCTCGTCGATGAACAGCACGGCGTGCTGGGTCTTCTCCAGCTGCTTGAGGAGCCCCTTCAGACGTTTTTCAAAATCACCGCGGTATTTCGTGCCGGCCACCAGCGCGCCCATGTCCAGGGAATAGATCGTGCTCTTCTTGAGTACGTCCGGCACCTGGCCGTCGACGATCAGCTTGGCGAGCCCCTCCGCGATGGCCGTCTTACCCACCCCGGCCTCGCCCACGAATAACGGGTTGTTCTTGCGGCGCCGGCACAGCACCTGAACGGTGCGTTCGACTTCCTGGCGCCGGCCAATGAGTGGATCGATCCGCCCGCGACGGGCCTTATCATTGAGATTGGTGGCAAAGCTCTCCAGCGGTGACTTGCTGCCGGACTCGACGGCACCTTCGTCTTCCGCCTCGGAGTTGCCCGGATCGCTGCTGCTCTGCTCCTGGTCCCCCGAGACCTTGGAGATGCCGTGGGAGACGTAATTGACCACATCGAGCCGGGTGATGCTTTGCTTGTGCAGAAAGTAAACCGATTGCGACTCCTGCTCGCTGAAGATGGCCACGAGGACGTTCGCCCCGGTGACTTCTTTGATGCCCGCGGACTGAACATGAAGGATGGCCCGTTGCAGCACGCGCTGGAAGCCGAGCGTCGGCTGGGTCTCCCGGGAGTCATTGGGAGGCAACAGCGGCGTCGTCTCGTCGAGAAAGGATTCAAGATCCTTCTTCAGGCCTTCGAGGTTGGCACCGCAGGCCCGCAAGACGTTGACGGCAGTTGGATTGTCTGTCAGCGCGAGTAGCAGATGTTCAACAGTGAGAAACTCATGCCGCTTTTCCCGCGCCTCCTTGAACGCGAGGTTCAGAGTGAACTCAAGTTCTTTGCTCAGCATGTGTGCTCACCTCTTCAAGAGACCGCAACGGAATGGCGCCTCATGTGTGGACTGGCGCCGGGTGCGGGTAGTTCCCCGCGCGCATCACGCCTCCTCCATAGTACACAGCAGCGGATGGCTGTGCTCTCTGGCATAATCATTGACCTGTTCGACTTTCGTCTCGGCCACATCCCGGCTGTAGACGCCACAGATTCCGCTACCTTTAGTATGGACCTGCAGCATGACCTGTGTGGCACGCGAGCGATCCATGCTGAAGAATGTCTGCAGCACATCCACAACGAACTCCATGGGCGTGTAGTCATCGTTCAGCAGCAGCACCCGGTATAATGGCGGGCGTTTCAGTTTCGGCTTCGCCTGTTCAACAGACAGGACGCCATCACCCTGTTGGTCACGACGCTCGTCACTCATGGCTTGTCATCTCACAGATTCTTGCGGTTGGCTCGATTCTACCAACCTATTTTAAGAGAGGCTGTGGCGGCGTCCAATGCACAGTGTCGCAATCTGTGACAGGTCGACCGGTCGGATGCCGGCAAACCGCGAACCCGCGTACACACTGTGCAGGCCATCTCGGCATGATGCGGCAAACGCTTGACTCATAAGAATGTGCGGCCATCCATCGGCAAAATCAAGCCAACGGTTACAGGGCACTAGAAAAGCCCGGCCAAGTGCGTGGCCGGGCTCTGGGGCGCTGGCCCACCGCGGTGTGGGGCGGGGGCCATAACCGCGTGCGCTTAAAACTGCTCTTGCTCGGTGGAACCGGTCATCGCCGTCACGGACGATTCACCGCCCTGGATGGTCGTGGTCACCGTATCGAAGTAGCCGGCACCCACTTCGCGCTGATGGCGCGTGGCGGTGTAACCGTCCTTCTCGCTGGCGAACTCGGCCTGCTGGAGCTCCGAGTAGGCGCTCATCTGCCGCTCCTTGTAACTCTTGGCCAGGGTGAACATGGAGTAGTTCAGGGCGTGAAAACCGGCCAGTGTAATGAATTGATACTTGTAGCCCATGGCACCCAGCTCGCGCTGGAACTTGGCAATGGTCGCATCGTCGAGGTTCTTGGCCCAGTTGAACGACGGCGAGCAGTTGTATGCCAGCGCCTTGTCCGGGTACTCGCTGTGGATCGCCTCGGCATAGCGCTTGGCAAAGCCCAAATCCGGCTTGCCGGTCTCGCACCAGACGAGGTCCGCAAACGGCGCATAGGCGAGGCCGCGGGAAATGGCCTGTTCTTCGCCGGCCTTGACCCGATAGAAGCCTTCGGCAGTACGCTCGCCGGTAATAAACGGCACATCCCGTTCGTCGGCGTCGTTGGTGAGCAGATCGGCTGCCAGGGAGTCTGTGCGGGCGACGAGGATGGTGGGCGTACCCATGACATCCGCGGCCAGGCGCGCGGCGATGAGCTTCTGCACCGCCTCCTGGGTCGGCACCAGCACCTTGCCGCCCATGTGACCGCACTTCTTCACGGCTGCGAGCTGGTCCTCGAAGTGCACCCCGGCGGCGCCCGCCTTGATCATGCCCTTCATCAGTTCGAAGGCGTTCAGCACGCCACCGAAGCCGGCCTCCGCATCGGCCACGATTGGCACCATCCAGTCAACGCTGTTGTCCCCTTCGGCGTGCGTGATCTCGTCGGCGCGCAGCAGGGCGTTGTTGATGCGCTCGACCACGGCGGGCACGGAGTTCACCGGGTACAAGGACTGGTCCGGGTACATGGTGTGGGCCTCGTTGGCGTCCGCGGCGACCTGCCAGCCTGACAGGTAGATGGCCGGCAGACCGGCCTTGACCTGCTGCAGTGCCTGATTGCCACTCATGGCGCCCAGCGCGTTGACGTAGGGCAACTCCTGCATCTTCTTCCAGAGTTTCTCTGCGCCCTGGCGCGCCAGGCTGTACTCCACCTTGACGGTACCGCTCAGACGCACCACTTCTTCGGCGCTGTAGCCACGCTGCACGCCCTTCCAACGCGGATTCTCCGCCCAATCCTTCTTCAGTTGTTCGATCGCTGCCTGATCGTTGCTCATCGCATTTGTCTCCCGAATCCAGGCGATGTCCTCGCCCATGATAATGAAATAACCGGAGCTGACCCCGTGTGCACGGCCGCCCTGCGCGGCACGGGGATACTGAGCCCGCTACTATGACTTTCGCTTGCGAGCCACCTTGACTGAAGGGCCCTCTTGAGGCCGGCGATCAGAATCAACTGACAGGGCTCACGACACCGGCGGCGGTGCTGGCGCAGCCGCCGGAGTGTGCCACGACGCACTGCCCGGGTGGATTCCCACCCGGTAAGGCAGCCATCGCGGGCTGCATGGCATCGAGCTTCGGGTTCAAAGCCCGCCGCACACGCATTGACGTTACTGGTCGAGCGCGCCTCCATGCGTGAGCCAGGAGCCTCCAACGGTATCAATACATGGCGTCACTGATCGCGGTGTCCTGACGGTCGTTCTTCCATGAGTGAACGGCATTGTATTGTCGCGGCGCATCATTTGACAACGCCCGCCGGTCAATCTTGACTATTGGCAATCCCAATACTCCGAGAGCCCCATGCCTGACGCGTCCGGTCGACTGTATTACAAGAATAACCGCGTCAAACAGCTGCGAGCATTCTGCTACACGGCTCAGGCGGGGAGCATTTCCCGGGCGGCAGAGCGGCTGTTTTTGAGCCAGCCCTCGGTGTCACTGCAGATCCAAGCCCTGGAGCGGGAGATGGAAATCACCCTGTTCGAGCGGCGTGGCCCGAAAATCAGGCTCACCCCCGACGGCAAGGCGCTCTACGAACTGGCTCTGCCCTTGGTGGACGGCATCGATGCCCTGCCGGCGCGGTTCGCCGAACGCCACCAAACGCTTCAGCGAGGGCGTCTGGATATCGCCGCCGGGGAGTCCAGTACGCTGTACCTGATCCCGGATCTGCTCAAGGACTATTTGGACCGTTACCCGAATAGTCCCGTGAAACTCCACAACCTGGTGGGCGCGGATATGCTCTCCGCGCTGCGCAACGACGAAGTGGATTTCGCGATCGGTTCCATGCTGGAACTGCCCGATGACATCGCCTATCGCGCCGTCTACTCTTTCGACACCTCCTTGATTCTCCCATATGGCCATCACCTGGCGGATAAGGATCGTATCGAGTTGAACGATCTGGCGAGCGAGGAGCTGATTCTGCCCCCACGCCACCTGACGACGTGGCGGCTGGTCAACCTGGTGCTTCAGCAACACGACATCCCCTACGAGGTTCGCCTGGAAGTCGGTGGCTGGGAAATCATGAAGGCTTACGTGGAGCGGGGTTTCGGCATCGGAATTGCCAGCAACATATGCATCACCGGGCGCGACGAACTGGTCGTCAAACCGCTGCCCAGCGTATTCCCTCGGCGGACCTACGGCGTCATGTGGCGCCGCGGCCGCTTCCTGTCGCCCCAGGCCAAGCGGTTCATCGAACTGATGCAGCCCGGATTCTTTGATGACCCGGGGATGGACCGGGAGACTGAGGTAAGGGGTGATAACCGGGTGTTCGTTCCCTCGGCCGGCGCCACCGGGGCGGACTAGGACTAGTGTCCTGTAACCGGTCTCAGCAGCCTTTCGGCCCACGCGCCGCTGGCCGGGCGTGGGTGGACCTTGTCCACCGAAACCGGGCCGTATAGGCTTAAGGCCCATGGTCTGGAAGCCTCACGTTACCGTTGCAGCCGTAGCCCAACAGGATGGTCGATTCCTGCTGGTAGAAGAGTATGCGGGTGGGGATCTTGTCCTCAACCAACCCGCGGGCCACCTTGAACCGGGCGAGAGTCTGGTCGCCGCGGTGGTCCGGGAAACCCGGGAGGAATCGGCCTGGACATTTCGCCCGCAAGCCCTCGTCGGCGTCTACCGCTGGTACAGCCCAACCAGGAACGAAACGTTTATCCGCGTGTGCTTCTGCGGTGATGTTGCAGACCATGTGCCCGAGCAGCCGCTCGACGATGGCATCCAGCGCATCGTTTGGGCGAGCCCGGAGGACTTGCGGACGACGCCCGCGCGCTTGCGCAGTCCGTTGGTGCTTCGCGCCATCGACGACTACCTGTTCGGTCGCCGGTTCCCGTTGGATGTCTTCCAGGACGTGATCGAGCGCTGACACAGCCCTCCTCGTCCTGCCAGCGGGGCTGGTTGGGTTTGGGGCAACAAGCGGAGCCGGTGTATGCTTCCGCTGCGCATGCAAATCGAGTCGGAACGCACCACGCATTATGTCCACTTCCCGCGCCCCTAGCGTCATCGTCGGCCTCTCCGGCGGGGTCGACTCCTCGGTCGCCGCGCTACGGCTCGTGGAACAGGGCTACCGTGTCCAGGGTTTATTCATGCGCAATTGGGAAGACGACGATACCGATACCGTCTGCACGGCCGAGCAGGACCTCGCCGATGTGCGCCAGGTCTGCGCAGAACTGGATATTGCTCTGCACCAGGTGAACTTTGCCGCTCGCTATCGGCAGCAAGTCTTCGATGACTGCCTGCGTGAGTTCGAGGCCGGGCGCACTCCCAACCCCGATGTGCTGTGTAATCGCGAGATCAAGTTCCGGGCCTTCCTGGATCACGCCACACGGCTCGGCGCAGACTATGTTGCGACCGGGCATTACGCGAGGCTGGGTGAGGCGGATGGACAGACTCTGCTGCTCCGGGGGCGTGACCGCGCCAAGGACCAAAGCTACTTTCTTTACATGGTTGGCCACGAGGCCCTGGCGCGTACGCTATTCCCTGTGGGCGATGTAGAGAAAGCCGAGGTCCGACGGATTGCCGAAGACGCCGGTTTTGACAACTTTGAGAAAAAGGACAGCACGGGCATCTGTTTTATCGGTGAGCGGGATTTTCGTGGTTTTCTCTCACGGTATATCGCCGGCAATCCGGGGCCGATTGTTGATACCACCGGGCAGCGTATCGGCGAGCACCAGGGGCTGAGCTTCTATACGCTCGGGCAGCGCCAGGGGCTGGGTATCGGCGGGCGTGCCAGCAGTGGTAGCCAGCCTTGGTACGTGGTGGACAAGGACATGGACACCAACACCCTGATCGTTGCCCAAGGCGTTGATCACCCGGCCCTGTTCTGCGAGGAACTGGAGGCCACCGATGTGCACTGGGTCGCCGGTAGACCGCCGGTGACGCACGGCGTGTATCCGTGCACCGCGAAGGTCCGCTATCGCCAGCCGGACCAGTCCTGCAAGCTGGCGTTTCACGGCAGCGGCGTCCGGGTTCGCTTCAACGAGCCGCAACGTGCCGTCACGCCGGGGCAGTCGGTCGTCTTTTATCAGGGTGAGCGCTGTCTCGGCGGCGGCATTATTGCCCGCGGTTATCAGGCTGGAGACCGTTGATGGATCAGGCATGGCGCGAACAGACACTGGCCCTCGCGGCCCTGTTCCAGGCACTCACTGAGATCCGCCGCATTGCGCGTACCGGCCAGACAAGCATCGAAGAGGTGGAAACCTGTATCAATGGACTGCTGAACCCCTATGAGGGCGACGTCGGAGACGCCTACGGTGGCGACGTCAAGCTTCTGCCCGGGCTGCGGCGACTGCGCACCCAGCTCTCAGACCCACAGGACACAGAACTCACCCGCTACGCCATCGTGTTGATGCACCTGGAGCGCAAGCTCATGCGCAAGCGCGCCATGCTGAAGCACCTCGCCGAGGGGCTCGAGCAGGCCCGGGACCGGGCGAGCTATTTCCACCCGGCCCACGAGAACGTCATTGGCTACCTCGCGGACCTCTATGGCGAGACTGTGAGCACCCTGAAACCCAAGGTCATGGTCCAGGGGGAACGCCAATGGCTGGAAGACTCGCGTAACGCCAACCAGGTGCGCGCCTTGCTGCTGGCGGGCGTGCGTGCCACCACATTCTGGCGCAATGCCGGCGGCAGCCGCCTGCGTCTGGTTTTCGGCCGCAATCGCCTGCTCGAGACCACAGAGCGCCTGGCCCGGGAATTGGCCGCGGGGTCGCTATGAGATCCACCCACGGCCAATGGGGCCAACAGAAGCCGCAAACCGGTACGCATTCATGTATTATACTGGCGCGCAGTGAAGTGCTGAACAACTCGGCATTCCTGGGCGGTTCCAGCAGCGCCCGTGTCCCGCCCAGGGCGCACGGATTTCGGGGAACCCGAAGGCGGGCCGGATGGGAACACCTACGGTAGATTGGGAGGCAGAATGACAAATAGTTTCAACGCGCGCTCGACGCTGTCGGTTCAGGGACAATCCTACGAGATTTTCCGCTTGGACGCCCTTGAGAAGCAGTTCGATTTGGGACGGCTTCCCTTTTCCCTGAAGGTGCTGCTGGAGAACCTTCTGCGCAAGGAAGACGGCGTCAACGTCACCCGTGAGAACATCGAGGCACTCGCCCAGTGGGATCCGAAGGCCAAGCCCAGCACTGAAATCGCCTTCACCCCCGCGCGCGTAGTTATGCAGGATTTCACCGGTGTGCCCGCCGTGGTCGATCTGGCCGCCATGCGCGACGCCATGCAGCGGTTGGGCGGCGATCCCACGCGCATCAACCCCCTGGAACCCGCGGATCTGGTCATTGACCACTCAGTGATGGTCGATCATTTCGGCACCGCCGATGCCCTGAACCTGAACACCAAACTCGAATACCACCGCAACCACGAGCGCTACAAGTTCCTGCGCTGGGGCCAGAACGCGTTCTCGAACTTTCGCGTCGTGCCGCCGGGCACCGGTATCGTCCATCAGGTGAACCTGGAATACCTGGCCGAAGTGGTGTTCACCAAGGAGGCCGACGGCGTCCACCGTGCCTACCCGGATACGCTGGTCGGAACGGATTCCCACACCACCATGATCAATGGCCTCGGTGTGTTGGGCTGGGGCGTAGGCGGCATCGAGGCCGAGGCGGCCATGCTCGGCCAACCCATCAGCATGCTTATCCCCCAGGTCGTCGGCTTCAAGATGAACGGCAAGCTCCCGGAAGGTACCACTGCCACGGACCTGGTGCTCACTGTCACGCAAATGCTGCGCAAGAAGGGTGTGGTGGGCAAGTTCGTCGAGTTCTTCGGCGACGGCCTCTCCAACATGCCCCTGGCCGACCGCGCCACCATCGCCAACATGGCCCCGGAGTATGGCGCCACATGCGGTATCTTCCCGGTGGACAACGAAACCCTGCGTTATCTCGAGCTCACCGGCCGTAGCGAGCACCAGATCAAGCTCGTCGAGCAGTATGCCCGCGAGCAGGGCATGTGGCGTACCGACGGCGATCGTGAAGCCGAGTACTCGGATATTCTGGAACTCGACCTCTCCACCGTCGAAGCCAGCCTGGCCGGGCCCAAGCGGCCCCAGGACCGCGTCGCCCTGGCCGGCGCCAAGCTGGCATTTTCCGACATGCTGGAGAAGTTCCTCGACGAACATCACGATGCCGAAGAGGAACGCTTCCTCAACGAGGGCGGGGACACGGCGGTCGGCGGCCAGGTCGACTACGACAAGGGCGCCGTGCAGATCGAGATCAACGGCCAGAAGACGCTGCTCAAGCACGGTTCGGTGGTGATTGCAGCCATCACCAGCTGCACCAACACCTCCAACCCGGACGTGCTGGTGGCCGCAGCGCTGGTAGCCAAAAAGGCCCACGAGCGCGGCCTGGGCTCGCAGCCTTGGGTGAAGACCTCCTTCGCCCCCGGCTCCCAGGTGGTACCCGCCTACCTGCAGAAGGCCGGTCTCAATCACTACCTCGACGAGCTCGGTTTCCAGGTGGCCGGCTTCGGCTGCACCACCTGCATCGGCAATTCCGGGCCACTGCCGGAGCCCGTCGCCGAGGGTATCCGCGACGGCCATCTGATGGTTGCCTCCGTGCTGTCGGGTAATCGCAACTTCGAGGGTCGCGTGCATCCCGAGGTGCAGACCAACTGGCTTGCCTCACCGCCGCTGGTCGTCGCGTACGCCCTGGCGGGCACCATGACGTTGGATCTCACCCGTGAGCCTCTGGGCAAGGATATGAACGGCCAGGATGTCTTCCTGAAGGACATCTGGCCCACGCAGAAGGAAGTCGCCGATGTGGTGAGCGTGAGCCTCAGCCGCAACATGTTCCAGGAAGGCTACGCCGACGTCTTCGCCGGCGACAAGAATTGGCAGAATATCGAGGTCTCGGACGCCGAGCGATATGACTGGGCACCGTCGACCTACATTGCCAACCCGCCCTATTTCGAAGGCATGACCATGGAGGAGCCCGGCGTTACGGAGATTACCGACGCCCGCTGCCTGGTGTATGTCGGCGACTCCATTACCACCGACCACATCTCCCCCGCCGGCGCTATCAAGCCCGACAGCCCGGCCGGGAAGTACCTGCAGGAGCAGGGTGTGGAACCCAAGGAGTTCAACTCCTATGGCTCGCGCCGGGGTAATCACGAGGTGATGATGCGCGGCACCTTTGCCAATGTCCGGCTGCGCAACAAAATGGCACCAGGCACCGAGGGCGGCTGGACCACCCATGTGCCCTCCGGCGAGGTCATGAGCATTTTCGACGCGGCCATGCAATACAGACAGAAGGGCACCCCGCTGGTGGTGCTTGCCGGCAAGGAGTACGGTACGGGTTCCAGTCGCGACTGGGCGGCCAAGGGGACCAACCTGCTCGGCGTGCGGGCTGCCATCGCGGAGAGCTACGAGCGTATTCACCGCTCCAACCTCGTTGGTTTCGGTGTTGTGCCCCTGCAGTTCAAAGAAGGCGATAGCGCCGTCTCCCTCGGTTTGACCGGGGAGGAGGCCTTCTCCATCTCGTCCCTCGAAGGCGAGCCGGAGACCGTGACGGTCACCGCCACGGCGCCGAATGGCAAGACCACCACCTTCGATGCCCTGGTGCGCGTGGACACCCCGAAAGAGTGGGAGTACTTCCGCAACGGCGGGATCCTGCACTACGTGCTGAGGAATCTCGCCCGGGAGTCTTGACCCGCAGACTCCCGTAGTGCACGGGAGCGTAAGCCGGCCCGCTCCACCGAGCGGGCCGGCTTATCGTGTTGGCCCCTATGATTCGGAGCTGCTGCGCGGGCACGGCTCAGGTCCAGTTCCGACGGATGCTCCCTAGTGTCCTGTAACCGAAATGCGATGACGACACAGGCCGAGGCTCACAACACCATTGCGGTCACGCTCTTTTTCGATTACAACTGCCCGTTCTGCTACGTGGCAAGTCATCGGCTGGAGCGGCTGCAGGATCGCTACAACCTGGATATCCTGTGGCGCTTTGTGGAAATCCACCCGGGCAACCCGGCAGTGGGTCAACCCCTCTCGGCGCTGGGCTACGCTGATGAGCACTGGCAGCGCTTAACGCAGGCGCTCGACGAGATGGTCAGCCATGATCGGCTGCCCTGGCAGCCACGTCAGTTCACAACCAATACCCGCCGCGCGCTGCTGCTTGCGCAGACGGTGCAGCTCTATAGGCGCGGGTGCTTCCTGCCACTCCATCGCGCCCTCTTTCATGCGTACTTCGCGCAGGGGCGGAACATCGGTGATGACAGGGTGCTTGAGGCGCTAGCACGGGAGCACGGCGTAGACGACCTTGTCGAAGCCGCCTGGGCAACGGCGGAGCCGCTGGAGGTGTTCCTGTCCCACGTGCAGGCTGCGCAAGAATTGGAGCTCACCGGCGTACCCGCTCTGGTCGTGTCGGGGCGGGCGTTTCACGGTGTGGTGTCCATGGAGATACTCGAACAGGCCCTCGGTCGCGCCGCGTCGGGGGCTTGAATCAGTGACCACGCACTGTGCCTGGGGCGTTGCCGACGCGCCCTGCCATGGCGCCGGGTCATCCGCACTCAAGGCTTGATACCGGGCACCTTCACCAGCGGCCCATCCTCGGGCGATTCGCCTGGGCTGGTTGATCAGCCCATTGTCTGCTGCGCGCCACGGACGGACTCCGGAGCGAAACCGGGAATCAGGAGCATGCTGATGTAGTCCAGGTACTGCTCGAACTCGGGACCGGTGGGGATGGTCTCCGGAGTGTCCCGGCGCATTTGCAGGGTTCCGAGATAGGCCGAATAGGCCAGCACGGCGCGCTGTCGAGCCTCGCTCGCGGCGAGCCCCACAGCCAGGTAGCAGTCAACCATGAAGCCGATGCGCCGGTTATTGACGCGCTGGAGGACCGGGCGAACGCGCGGATGGTTCGCCGCCGAGGCGAATGCGAGATACAGCTGGCCAGCGCGCTTGCTGCCATCGGCACTGCGAAACAGGCGATGAATCCGACTGCGGGCATCGTGCTCCATCTCGGCGCGGGCAATGACGTCTTCCGTCTGCTGGCGTTCCCAACGCTTCAAGGAAGCGTCCAGGAGCGCCCCGCGATTGGTAAAGTGCCAGTAGAAACTGCCTTTGGTCACGCCGAGGATACGGCCAATACGTTCCACGGCGACCGCTTCAACACCGCTTTCGGCGACGGCGTCAAGGGCGGCATCGGCCCAGTCCTCGGCGGTGAGGGATCGGCGATTGCGTGCTGCGTTCATGGGGAATTTTCTACACCATACGACCCCGTACGGCAACACCATCACGACCCAGTCTGGCGTGGCGACTCGGTGGCCTCGTGCGCCGGCGATGGCAATTGACTGTGCACGATCATCGGCGCCGGGCGAGCACGCCAGTACCGCTGGCGTGTGGCCTCCTCGACCCACAGCGGCAGGAAAATCACCAGGTCATAGCACTGGATGAGCACCGAGCTAACGAATGTCGCCAGGCGCGCCAGTAGCCGGCAAAGCAGCATCAGGAGTTGTAATGCCAGCGCCAGGGCCAGGCCCGCGGCGATATGGCCCTGGCGCATCACCCCGGCGAGCGGCAGGGCCACGAACATTAAGGCGAAGGGCAGCAACACCAGCACCGCGGTTTGCACCGCCGCCGCGAGGGCATCACCGGCGGGTTCAGCAGGCCCCACCGGCGCAACGCCCCCATGCGCAAGCGCCACGCCAGCACAACCCGCGGTCAACATCACGGCCACGGCCAAGGCCAGCAAGAACAGCCACCGGCGACTGCTCGCGTCCAGGCTCGCAATCCCCGGTAGCAGGCCCGTCACTCTACAACTTTCCAGCATGACCAGTCCGAGCAAAGCGAGCGCCAGCAGGATCAGTACCGTGGTCGCAAACCCAAGCCCAGGCAAGCCCGCGGCGATGGGCACTGAACCCAGCAGGTCGTTAAACGGGATGGCGAGCAGGCTGCCGAGCACTAGAAAACCGAACCCGGCCATGGCCAGCAGCCCCGCCGAGAGCGTAAAGCGCCACAGCGAGGCCCCGGCGAGCAATCCAGTGCGCAGGTGGGGTTCCTCGTGCAGCCTTTCATAGTGACTCACGCTGTCCATGACCTGATCGGCGCGCTCACGCAGCCGGTCGATCCTCCGGGTTATCTCCTCCAGCGCCCGGCTGGCCCGACGCCATTGCGGCATTGTGCGATGCAGCGCCAGGTAACGTCGGCGCGATGCGCGCCGGTAGGCGTCCAGGAGATCCGCTCGCTGCATCTCGAGGCCATCACGCAGATCTTCAAGGGTGCGCTTGATGGAGGGATCCGCTGCGGCCAAGTCCGGGCCGAGGTGCTCCACCAACCGGGGCCAGCCCGGCACCTCCGGCGGCAGGGTGCGACCGCTGCGGTAGTCTGCCTCCAGCAGCGACAGCTGCTCGTGCAGCCGCTGCTGGAGGGCTGCCAAACCGGCGAACTCGACGCTTAGCTCCTTGCCGAGACGCTCCACGTGCCAGTCTGCCGTGCGCCGGGCCTGCTGACGCGCCTGAGCGATCAGCACCGAGCGCGTCCAGGCGCGCACATGGTACCCAGTGTGGGCGCAATAACGCGCAAGCAGTCGAAGCAACCGCCTCAACTCCGCGAAGAGCAGGCGGATGAACCCGTGCGCCGGGCGGCGCGCGAAATACCCTGCTACAAGAAACACAGAGACCCAGATGACGGCATCCAGGGTCGGGTTGGTGGTCAAGGCGAGTGTATCTTGCTCCAACATTCTGTCTCCTTTATGGACCGCCTGAGCATTCGGGTGCGGTCGCAACCCGCGCCCAATGATTCAGCGTTTGTTTGACGTTTCAACGGTCACACCCCAGGCTGGTCGCTCGTACCACGCCAGCGCCGCGCGGCCGTGGCATCCTCCACCGGTTTCCCAGTGACGATTATGGGGGGCGGCGCCGGTAAATCCCAAAACGCGTTTGTAATCGCACTGTCACATTGCATCAGTACGTTGGCGAGCGGCGACAAGCCCTGACGGCCACGTATTAATCCGTGTCGCGGCTAAGCGACCGCGATCCTGGAGCATCATGGACCAGATTGACCTCAAGCATCCGGATCTCTATATCAATCGCCAGCTTAGTATGCTGGAGTTCAACGCGCGGGTGCTCGAGCAGGCACGGATGCCGGACAATCCGCTGCTGGAGCGGCTCCGCTTCCTGTGCATTGTCAGCACGAACCTGGACGAGTTCTTCGAGATCCGCGTAGCCGGCCTGAAACAGGCCCAGGAGCTCGGCTCCACGCAGGCCGGCGCCGACAACCGCTTACCCCATGAAATACTGCGCGGCATCAGCCGGCGCGGCCACGAACTGGTCGCCGAGCAGTATCGTTTGCTGAACGAGGCGCTGATCCCGGCGCTCGAGCGCGAGGGAATCCGGTTCATCCGTCGGGGCGAATGGAATGCCGCCCTGCGGGCCTGGGTTCGCCAGTACTTCGAGGAGTCACTCCTGCCCGTACTCAGCCCTATGGGGCTGGATCCAGCACACCCTTTTCCGCGCATCCTCAATAAGAGCTTGAATTTTATAATTGAACTGGAAGGAATGGACGCCTTCGGGCGCAACAGCGGTATGGCAGTCGTGCAGGCACCGCGGTCGCTGCCACGCCTGATTCCGGTGCCGTGCCAGGCGACGGATGGGGCCCATGATTTCGTGTTCCTCTCTTCGATTATCCATGCCCACGTCCAGCAGCTGTTCCCCGGCATGACGGTCGTGGGTTGTTTTCAGTTCCGGGTCACTCGCAATAGCGACCTGTATGTGGACGAAGAAGAGGTGGACGATCTGCTGGTGGCGATGGAAGGCGAGCTGCAATCCCGCCGTTACGGGGATGCGGTACGCCTGGAGGTGGCTGCAAATTGCCCGGAGCACATGGCGCGCTTCCTGCTCGATGAGTTTGAGCTCACCGACGACGACCTCTACGAGGTCGACGGGCCGGTCAACCTTAACCGCCTGCTCGCGGTCTGCGACAGTGTGGACCGCCCCGATTTGACCTTCCCCGCCTTCACCCCCGGCTTGCCCGTAGCCATCACCCAAGCCAGCAGTATTTTCAAGCTCTTGCGCGGCCAGGACGTCCTCCTTCATCACCCGTTCCAGTCCTTCGCACCGGTGATGGACTTCGTCCGTCAGGCCGCCCGCGATCCCGGGGTGCTCGCGATCAAGCAGACGCTCTACCGCACTGGTCCCGACTCGGCCATCGTGGATGCCCTGGTCGCCGCCGCGCGGGCCGGCAAGGAAGTGACCGTGGTCATCGAGCTGCGCGCCAGGTTCGACGAGGAGGCCAATATCCAGCTCGCAAACCGCCTACAGGAGGCCGGCGCGCACGTGGTTTATGGCGTGGTCGGGCACAAGACCCACGCCAAGATGATTCTGGTGGTGCGGCGGGAGAACGGCAAACTGCGCAGCTACGTGCACCTGGGCACGGGCAACTATCATTCACGCACGGCGCGACTGTATACAGATTACGGGCTGTTGACCGCTGACCGTGCCATGGGCGAAGACGTCCACAGTATATTCCTGCAGCTGACCAGCCTGGGCAAAGTGGCCCCCCTGGAGAAACTCCTGGAGTCCCCGTTCACGCTCTTCGACGGCCTGCAGCAGGCGATTGAGCGCGAGGCCGATCACGCGCGGGCCGGCCGCGGCGGGCGCATTCTGCTCAAGGTCAATTCGCTGGTGGAACCGCGGACGATCCAGGCACTGTATGCCGCAGCCATGGCCGGCGTGGAGGTTGATCTCATTGTGCGCGGCATGTGCGCACTGCGTCCGGGCATTCCGGGGGTCTCGGAGCAAATCCGGGTGCGCTCGATTATCGGGCGGTTTCTAGAGCATACCCGGGTGTTTTACTTCGCCAACGGTGGCGACCCCGTGTTGCTGGCTTCCAGCGCAGACCTCATGGAGCGGAACTACTTCCGACGCGTGGAAATCGCGTTCCCCATCGAGAACCCGGAGCTGCGGGCGCAGGTACTGCATGATCTCAATGACTACTTGCGCGACAACACCCAGGCGTGGCTGCTGCAACAAGACGGCACCTACCGCCGGGCTGAGCCGAAGTCGGGCGAAGCGCCGTTTAGCTCCCAGAACGCCCTGCTGGCGCGTCTCGCCGAGCAGGGCTGAAAACCCGTCATGCCGACGTCCCTCCGGCTTCCTGCAGGCGTAGCGTTAACTCGAGCCGCTCCAGTGCTTCGGCCTCGACGTCCAAATCGGCGCGCGTCAGTGGATGGGCCAGGAGCCATCCACGGGGGAAAACCAGCATGATCATCCCCGGTTGGACGCCCAGCTGTACATCCGGCCCCGGTTCATCCAGCCGGCTGCGATGCAGAATGACGGCAAGGCGCAGGAGCGGAACCAATCGCTCCACCCGCACCCGCCGGTTATCCGGCACGCCATCCAGGGCACTGTCAGCGATCTTGCGGCGGTGGCAGCGAATCAGTGCAGCGAGCACCGCCTGGTCCTGGCTCGAAAACCCGCCAAGGTCACTGTGGCGGGCGAGGTATTCGCCGTGGCGGTGATAGCCGCCGTGGGCGATGTCGAGCCCGATCTCGTGTAACTGCGCACCCCAGCGTAACCAGCGCTGTGCTTCAGCATCCAGGTCCCATGGCTCCTGCACTTGGCGGAAGAGGTGCTCGGCGGTCGCTGTTACACGATCGGCGTGGGCGACATCGACATGGTAACGCTTGACAAGCGCCGACACTGTCTGGTCGCGCACATCCGCGAAATCCATGCGCCCGATCAGATCGTGTAACACGCCCTCTCGTAGCGCCCCGTCGGACACGGCCATACGCTCCACCCCCAGCGCCTCGAACACGCCCAGAAGCACCATGACACCGCCGGCGAAAACGGGTTTCCTCGCCGTCTCAAGGCCTGGGAGGGCAAGGCGGTCCAGGCGACCCGCGTCGACCAGCTGCTGGCGCAGCGCCTGGAGTCCCGAAAGGTCGATGTCGCCATGGGCAAGCCCCAGGCCACCCAGCACCGCCTGCACCGACCGCACGCTGCCCGAGGCACCAATCGCATGCTGCCACTGGGAGTGATGGTAGCGTCGTAGCACGGGCTCCAGTTCCTGGCCAACTGTCAGGGCAGCCTGGCTCAGTGTGTTTGCGTTGAGTCGTCCATCGGTCAAGCACTTGCGGGTAAGGCTGACGCAACCGATCTCCAGGCTATCCATGCATATTGGCTGCGCGCCTGCCCCGACGATCAGCTCTGTGCTGCCGCCGCCGATGTCGACGACCAGCCGGCGCTCAGCGTCATCCCCCAGACTGTGGCAGACGCCGATATAGATCAACCGGGCCTCCTCAACCCCGGAGATGACCTCCACCGGGTGGCCCAGCGCAGTCTCCGCCGCAACCAGGAACGCCTGGGCTTTGCGCATGCCTCGCAGGGCGTTTGTGCCGACAACACGGACGTTGTTGCGGGGCAAGGCCTTCAGGCGCTCACCGAATCGCTGCAGCGCCTGCATGGCCCGCTCCCGCACGTCGGGCGAGAGCCGACCTCGGGCGTCGAGGCCCTCACCCAGCCGCACCATGACCTTGATGCGGTCGAGCACGCGAAGCTCACCGTGCTGGCGGCGCGCCACGACCATATGAAAGCTGTTGGAACCAAGATCCAGTGCGGCGACGGTTTCGCCTACGTCTGACTCGCTTGCAGCCATCAAGACCGCCACCTCCGTTGCAGGTGAATGGAGGGTGGCGAAAACAGCACAAGCTTGCCGCGACCTGGATCAAGCCCCTCGCTGAAGCGCAGCAGCCCGAAGCCGGCCTTCTTGAACAGGGCGGGCCCACAGAGAGCGCCCGTCAGGCCCAAGCCCAGCAAGAGATTCATCTGGGGCTCATGCCCCACCAGCACCGTAGTGGCCACTGGGGGCTGGCGCTGCAGCCAGGCGAAGACCACGCGAGGATCGGCATCGGGGCTCAGTTCCGGAAGAACGATTCGCGCACCGGGGGGCATAGCCGCGGCCAAAACGTCCGCCGTCTGCCCGGCGCGCAGCAGATCGCTGGTGACCAGGCGATCGACGGAGCCGAGGATCCCTGCCAAGTCCCGGGCGACTGCCTCAGCGCGCTGCTGTCCCTCTTCCGTCAGCGCCCGGTCCGCGTCGTGCTGCCCCGGCGCGGCGTCCGCAGCGATTCCGTGTCGTAGGAGTAACAGCTGCTGCATGGGAGCGTGCTCTCTTCCGCGATGTGACGCTGCGAGTGTCCTGTAACCGAGATTCGTTGTCTTTTGCTTGTCGGTGCGCCTTCGAGGCCAGGCGCCGGGCCGAAGGCGTAGCGGACCCTACGGCGAGGACCGGCAACACCGCCTCGGAGGCGCACCGGCAAGCCCTCCGGGAGCGCCTGTCCGGCCGCGGAGCGGTGTTGCGCCTCTTGCCAAGGGCGACGGCCATTGGCTGCGAGCCGCGCCTTGCTCCGCGGCCGGACAGGCAGCTCAAAAGGCAACGAATGTCGGTTACAGGACACTAGTCTGCCATAGTAACCGTCTTGCGCGTATGATCACGCCCGCCCGGGCGATTGACCTTGAGACTGCGGGGCTGGACGGGGATAATGCGCGGCACTGCCGGCGGGAGGATGCGCCGGCGCGTTGGCGCCCAGCCGCTGACAGTTGATCGCTACAGTGCGCACGCGCTACAGCGCCCCATCCTGCCACTGGCCCGACGGACGTATCCGACGTGATTGAGAAGCTTCGCAACATCGCCATTATTGCCCACGTTGACCACGGCAAAACCACCCTCGTGGACCGCCTGCTGCAACAGTCCGGCACACTGGATGCCCGCGCTGCATTCACCGACCGTATCATGGACTCCAATGAGTTGGAGCGCGAGCGCGGCATTACCATTTTGTCCAAGAACACGGCCATTCGCTGGAGCGGCTATCGCATCAATATTGTCGACACACCCGGGCACGCCGATTTCGGCGGTGAGGTGGAGCGCGTTCTGTCCATGGTGGACTCGGTCCTGCTGCTGGTGGACGCTGTCGACGGCCCCATGCCGCAAACGCGCTTTGTGCTGCACAAGGCCCTGGAGCAGGGGATTCGCCCCATCGTGGTGATCAACAAGATTGACCGCCCAGGGGCGCGGGCCAATTGGGTGCTTGACCAAACCTTCGACCTGTTCGACCGTCTCGGTGCCAGCGATGAACAGCTGGATTTCCCGGTGGTCTATGCCTCCGCGCTGAATGGCTACGCGAGTACCGATGCGAACACCCTCCAAGGCGACATGACGCCGCTATTCCAGGCTATCGCCGACGGCGTGAGCCCGCCCGAGGTGGATCCGACAGGCCCGTTGCAGCTCCAGGTCAGTTCCCTGGATTACAGCAGCTACGTGGGCGTAATTGGCATTGGACGCATCAAGCGCGGCCGGCTCAAGACCAATACCCAGGTCACCGTCATTGACCGCTACGGCATGACCCGCCCCGGCCGCGTGCTGCAGGTGCTGAGCTATCTCGGTCTGGAGCGCACCGAGGTCCCCGAGGCTAATGCCGGCGATATCATCGCCTTCACCGGTGTGGATAACCTCCACATCTCCGACACCCTGTGTGAGCCCGGCACGGTGGAGGCACTGCCGGCCCTGACCGTTGACGAGCCGACGGTGAGCATGACCTTCGTGGTCAACAACTCGCCGTTCGCCGGGCGTGAGGGCAAGTACGTCACCTCGCGGCACATCCGTGAACGTCTGGAGCGTGAGTTGCTGCATAACGTCGCGCTGCGCGTCGAGCCCATGGACGATCCGGAGAAGTTCCGCGTGTCCGGGCGCGGGGAACTCCACTTGGGCATACTCATCGAGAACATGCGACGCGAGGGTTACGAGCTGGGTGTCTCCCGGCCCGAGGTCATTGTCCGCGAGGTGGACGGCCACAGGCAGGAGCCCTACGAGCAGCTCACCGTGGATGTTCCCAGCGATAGCCAGGGCGCGGTCATGGAGCGGCTGGGGGAACGTGGCGGTGAGATGCACAACATCACGCCCGATGGCAAAGGTCGCGTGCGTCTCGATTACATCATCCCCGCCCGTGGCCTGATTGGCTTCCGTACGGAGTTCCTGACAGCGACCTCCGGCGACGGTCTGATGTACCACGTGTTTGACAGCTATGGCGCCTATCGTGGCGGGGATCTCGGCCAGCGGGTGAATGGCGTGCTCATCTCCAACGGACCGGGCAAGGCCCTCGCCTTCGCCCTGTTTAATCTGCAGAACCGGGGGAAACTCTTCATCGGCCATGGTGAGGAGGTCTACGAAGGCATGGTGATCGGTATCCACGCTCGGGATAATGACCTGGTGGTAAACCCGCTCAAGGCCAAGCAGCTCACGAATGTGCGCGCGGCGGGCACCGACGAGAACTTGCTGTTGACCCCCCCACTGCGCCTGACCCTGGAGCAGGCGCTGGAGTTTATCGACGATGATGAACTCGTGGAAGTGACCCCGCGGGCCATTCGCGTGCGTAAAAAGCTGCTCAAGGAACACGAACGCAAAAAGGCGAGCCGCGCAGCGGTGAACGCGTAAGTGTGTTGCGTCAGCGAGTGCCCTCTCCCCGTTCGATCACCCCAGGTGTCCATGGCGTGGCTGCAGGCCGTACGCGGGCGGATTAGCGTAGCGTAATCCGCCGTCGATAACCCAGCGCCGCAGGCGCACGAATCAAGCCGCGTTTGTGCGCCGTTGGCGCGGATTGTTTGACGGTGCATTACGCTGTCGCTAATGACACCCTACGCCCTTCGATCCGACCCAGTGCCATGGCAGGACTCCACCACGTAGGGCGGGTTAGCGTAGCGTAACCCGCCGTCGATGACATAGCGCCGCAGGCGCACAACTTGTGTTGCGCCCGTGCGCCGTTGGCGCGGATTGTTTGACGGTGCATTACGCTGGCGCTAATGACACCCTACGCCCTTCGATCCGACCCAGTGCCATGGCAGGACTCCACCACGTAGGGCGGGTTAGCGCAGCGTAACCCGCCGTCGATGACATAGCGCCGCAGGCGCACGATGCGGTTATCCCCACCGCTGTTGGTGCTCCCGCAGCGCGCTTCGCCTTTCTCTCCAATCCGGCT
>NZ_SKOG01000277.1 GCF_007120195.1 Aquisalimonas sp. | reverse complement strand
TGCCTGGGAAACAAGTGCCCGAAGTTCAACGCCTGCCCGTACTTCATCGAGCGCGGCCGCCTGCGCGCGGCAACGGTCATCATCGCCAATCACAGCCTCGTGCTGAGTGATGTCTCCCTGGGCGGCGGCGTGCTGCTACCGCCGCTTGAGGAGACGCTGCATATCGTCGACGAGGGCCATAACCTCGCGGAGGTCGCCACCAGTCACAACAGCTTCGCGCTGGAGGGAAAGGCCGCCCGGGAGTTGCTGAGCAGCCTCGCCCGCGACGCCCTGAACGTCGCCGAGTCCGCCATGCCGGCGAACCGCGTCGAGCGCACTGCCCGCAAGCTCGCCGAGGCCGGCCGCGAAGCCCAAGCTGCATTGCGTGACTTCTCCCACGCCATGGACCGCCATCTGCGCGAACACGGCGAGCACCGCAATGACGGCACCCTCTACGGGCTGCTCGACGGCGAGGCCTTACCCCCGGCCGTGATGACGACCGCCGAGCAGTTGGCCGCCACCGCGAAGGCGCTCTCCGGCGCCGTTGAGACCCTCCACGCGGGCGCGCAGGCGCGCATCAGTAGCGGCGAACTCTCTTCAGGGCTCGGCAACAAGCTCCAGGAGCGCATCGGCATGCTGCTCACGCAACTCGAGAGCATCCTGGGGGTGGCGCGGGCGTTCGCGCAGCCGGATGCGACCGATGCACCCCCGGTTGCACGCTGGGCCACCCTGGGCAGCGATGGCGTCAACGCGCACGCCTGCCCAACCTCTGCGGCGGCTTGGCTGCATAGCCAATTCTGGTCGAAGGTCGCCGGTGCCGTGGTCACCTCGGCTACACTCGCCGCCGGCGACGACTTCACGCGCACCCGCATCGAACTGGGCCTGCCGCGCAATGCGTTCGAGCGCCAACTCTCGTCCCCGTTCGACTTCCGGCAGATCAGCCGGCTGAATATCGTGCGCCTGCCGGCGAGCGCAAGTGATCGCGACGCGCACACCGAGGCCGTGATCCAGGAGCTGCCACAGCGGGTCGCCCTGGACGAAGGCACCCTGGTTCTATTCACCGCCCGCCGGCAGATGCAGCGCACCGCGGACGCGCTGCGGGCGAACTGGGGTGATGCACTGATCTGCCAGGGCGACGCCTCCCACCAGGAGGTACTGCGGCGCCATCGGGCGCGCATCGAAGCCGGGCAGGGCTCGGTGCTCTTCGGCTTGGCGTCGTTCGCCGAAGGCGTGGATCTGCCCGGGGCGCTGTGTCGGCACGTCGTCATTACCAAACTCCCGTTCGCTGTGCCCGACGGCCCGGTGGACAAGACGTACGCCGACTGGCTGGAGAAGCGCGGGCGCAACCCCTTCATGGAAGTTGCCGTGCCCACCACCGCCATCAAGCTCAAACAGCAGTGCGGGCGGCTCATCCGCAACGAGGAGGACTTCGGGACCGTGACGCTGATGGACGAGCGTGTGCTGACCAAACGCTATGGCCAGCTCCTGCTGGCGGGGCTGCCGTTCCCGCGGCACGTGGAGGAGGGAGCATGCCAGGCGTGAGACGGCTTCAGTCGGCGGTCCCCGACCCGAAACGGCCGGTCGGTTGCTTACGGAGGAGAGGGGGCCGCTTTTGGGCCTGTGACAACGTCAATGGATGCCGCTCACCGTGAAAGCGGATGTCGTACCGAATCCGGTATCAGTAGCTCATCTCGGTCCGTCGGTTGTACCGTCGAGTGCGGCTCACACGGGGCAACTCCTCCCGCAGCCTCGGTCGCTTCTTCTCTGAGGCCATGATTTAGCGTCCGCCATGACTCCCTGCTCAAATCTACAGTATCATCACTTGAGCCGAATGCGGAAGTCACGCGATTCCATCGCCAGTATCAATCACCAGCAGTTCTCATTTTGCCGATCTTCCGTTGGCCCTGGCTCCCGGCGGTCCCTCCCGCGGTGGCATGGAGGCGGTCATACTGCTAGCGGTGGATGCCAAGAGCAGGGACTCGTCACCGATGCTGACCGAGGGGCGTAGGGTGCATTAGCGCCAGCGTAATGCACCGTCAAACGAACCGCGCCGCAGGCGCACAAGCGCAGCATGAGTCGTTCGCCTGCGGCGCTGTGTTATCGACGGCGGATAACGCTGCGCTAATCCGCCCGGGTACGGCGTGTAGCCATGCCATGGCACTGGGTCCGATCGAAGGGTGTGGCATTAGCGACAGCGTAATGCACCACTATCCGCTGCGCGCCGACGCCCGAGAGGCCCTGGCTTCAGCGCCATAATTAGAATTGCTGATCAATCACACAATCCGAGCATTGGGTACAACCGGTGGCCGAAGTTTAATCCGGACGCCGAACATTAGGCATGACAACGAGGCAGCTGATCCCCCCACCTGGCGGGAACAACAAGAATAGCAACCTATCTCGCGCGTGGTGGGCGTGTCGTCGTGCTCGGCGCCGCTGCCAGCCTCGCGCTTGGCGGCTGCGCCATGATCGAACCGGTCCGGTCAACGGTGGCGGTTCGCGATTATCGCTCCGACCCCATCGTCGAGACGCAGAATTTTCATGGCCCCGGCACACGGCGCTGGGAAACCGCGGAGCTGCGCACCACCTTGGCGTTCAGTTTTGCCGACGGCGCCGGCAGCACCGGCGCGGCCGATTGCGTCCAGCGGCAACGGCTGCCTACCGCGCGGCCCAAGCCCGGGGACACGGCGTCGGACTCGCTGCGCTGCGGGCTGAGGATTGACCCGCAGCTGCCGGAATGGCAACTCGCGCTCGAGCGCGCCGCCGACGGGGCATTGACCGGCAGCCTGACTAGCGGAGAGAAGCAGATCGACCTCGCGCTGACCGGCCCGGCCGGGCCGGCGCTGGCGCCGCATGCCGTGGCGTTCCTGCACGATGGCGCGACGCTCGCGAGCCTTGACCTGCGTGATGGCGAGGCGAGCGACCTGCAAGCGCTTGATAGCAACCTCCGCGGCGCCATTGCTGGTGCCATGCTGGCACTGCGAGCAAGCAGCGGCCCACCGCTCTGGCCGCTGCCCACGCTTCCCATGCCGCCGGAACTCAGGCTGGCGCCCGAAGCCGAAGTGCGGGTCAGCAGCCGCTTTCTCGGCGACAGCATCCGGGTCGGCAGCTACCGCTCGAACCGGCCGAGGAGCTCCGAGAGGCAGTCCGCGTGGATGGGCGAGACTGCGTATTCCAGTCAAGGGGAACAGGGTTCCACTGTAAGAGAGAATAGATTCATGGTAATTCGTTCTAAACGCATCGTAATGAGGCCCGTGTGCGAGGGTGACGCCGAGTCGCTTCTCGGAGTCTTCCGAAACCCGGCGGTGCGTCAGTATCTGCTCGACGACACTCTGGTTTCCATCAAATGGGTTCGAGCCGAGATTGCTTCAAGCAATGAGCGATTCGCCGCGCTTGGCGTGGGTCTATGGGCGATACAATGCGTAAACGCCACCAACATCATAGGCTTTGTCGGTTTCCGAGACTTCTTCGATCCGCCGCGACTTCAGTTACTCTATGGTCTCCTGCCGCAGTATTGGGGACGAGGCCTCGCGACGGAAGCCGCGGAGCGAGTGTGTGAGTACGCTTTTTCGTCAGGCTTTGCTCGAATTGAGGCCGCAACGGACGCACCCAATTCACGGTCCATTGCAGTGCTCAACCGGTTGGGTATGTTGTTTCTGGAATCCTCGGGCGACGCGCACCATGGAAGTGTTTTCTATGAGATTGATCGTGTCGGTTGGTACCACATGCAGGGCAAGACCGAACGACAACGGCATGCAGTCGACACCGCAAAGCGGCGCGACTGATGTCCGGCGCTAGGTCGCGCCCCCGAAAGACGGTGGCGCGCGGCTCTGCTGGGCGCGGCCCGGAGGCGCGGCGGGGTCAAGGGCATAGTGGCGACCAACCGGCGACGCCCTGACTCGTGCAAAACCTGCACAGCAGCAGTCCGTGCCGCTTCTATACGACTTCGAGGATGCACATGGGGAGCCGGACCTCCGTTTATATGTGTCCGAACCTACGCCGTGCCACGTGTTGGTCATATGGCTGACCATCCAACCACTCCAGATGGCCGCTATTTTGTGGTAAGAGGTCGCCTATGGCGCACCTCGAACCCAGACTTAGGCGAAGCCGAGCGCGAGCGCCTGGTCAAGGAGCTCATGCGCCTGCGCAACCGCATCGGGCAGGCAATGCGTGAGGAGAATCGCGTGACGGAAAATGAAGCACGCAGGCGCCTGCACCAGGTCAAGGTCGCCCTTGGTGAGAGAGGACCACCATGGTGGAGGGATGGGACTCCGGATTACAACCGGCACAAGGTGCGCAACACGCCTTACAGGAAGTGGTACGAATCGTTGGTCGGCAGCACCGATTAACATCGAACAAGATCAAGGTCCGCGCGTCACCAACAGTCCCTCGCGCAGGCTCACGAGAACGCCGGCCGTCTGGTCCACACGCTTGCCGACCAATACGCTACGCTGGGAGTGTCGGACTGCGCGAATCGCCTGGCCGCAACGCATGGAGTCTCGCAATGAACGTCACTGCCCACTCGCTCAGGGCATTTTACGGCCGCGCCTTTGGCATCACGTGGGGCGTGCGACTGGCGGACCGTAGGTGCACGAGAGAATGACGCAGCACGCCCCGGACCCACCGGCTATTTGGGCGGCGATGCGTACGCTCGTGCAGGAGACCGGGGTGCATGTCGAGGGCGGCGGTCTCCCCTTCGGTGCGGCGATCGTCACGCCGGACGGGCACATCCTGGCAATCGGCTACAACCGGGTCAGCCGCGATCACGATCCCACGGCGCATGCCGAAATCATGGCCATCCGCACGGCATGCAGGCAGCTGCGCCGGACCGCGCTCGACGATCATCTGCTCCTGGCTACCGGCGAGCCGTGCGGGCTGTGCGCCGCTGCCGCCCGATGCTCGGGTATCGCAGGCATCTATTACGCCCTCGACCGGGATGAAGTGGCCGCATACGGTTTCGACTATCGCGAATCCTATCGATCAATTCCGAAGCAACTCGATCGAGCAGGCATACGCGTGCATCGGCTGGAGCCAACCGACCGGCACGCGCCCTTCGAGGCCTTCTCCAGCCGCCATGCTGGCGGCTGGTAGGATGACGGGCATGATGCGCCCGTAGCTCAACCGGATAGAGCACCAGGCTTCGAACCTGGTGGTTGGGGGTTCGAGTCCTCCCGGGCGCGCCAGCTTTCCTGAGATGGCGTCACTGTCGTTCGCCGAAGAGCTAGCGCTCCTGCACGCCCGGGGCAATCCACGGATTGATCAGATCCAGCTCGGTGTCACGAAAATCGGCGACGTTGCGGGTGGCAAGCGAGGCGGCGTGAACCCGTGCCGTGGCGGCAATCATCCCATCCGGGATGGACATTGGAAGACCGTTGCGGGCCGCTTCGCCCATGAGTTCGCCGTAGTGCATCGCAGCGGCTTCGCCAAATGAAAAGATCCGCCCCTTCAAGCGATCGCGCCAAGCGACCAGCCCGCGCGCGAGCCGCTTTGCCCGGTTGTGCGGCCGCACTCGTTCGATTCCATAGGCGAGCTCGGCCAGCGCCACCGCCGGAAGCGCCAGTTCGGCATCATGCGCAATCAGCCAATCGATAACCAGTGGATCAGGCGAGGGCTTGAGCGTTTCGGATACGACGTTGGTGTCGAGAAAGATCACAGGTCCAGACCGCGGTGCGGCTTTCGATTCGCCTCGATCAAGTCATCCAGATCGCTGTCGACCGCGCAGGTCTCACGCAACTGGCGGTAGAACGCTTCTGCCGGAGATGCGTTCGCATGCTTCGCCGCGTACTCTTCCAGTGCCAGTTCCACGATGCTTGCAACCGTCCTGCGTTCTCGTTGAGCAAGACGATGGGCGAGTTCACGCGCTTTGGCACTTCGGATTGAAAGCTGTGGCTTGGCCATAACCGGCACGCCATCGGGAGACTTGGCTTGCCGTTAGGGTATCCAGAATGCCGGCAAGCCGTCAATAGATGGCTGGATGGCTCACGAAGATGGATGTTCGCTGGGCTGCGGCAACCACTCACGCGGATCGATCCAGCGATAGCCGGCTTCGCGAGCCAGCTGTGGTTGCCAGGGGGGCGGATTGAGGACCAGCGCGAAAGCGGTGGAAGTGCCACCGCACCCTAACGTGACTCGGGCAGCGCGTTCTGCGGTAACGCTGAATGTGACGGGACAGAAGTCAGCAGACGGCATAGTAGTCAAACGCTCACCGTAATGGGCGAGACACGGTCACGGCCTAAACCTGCGGTAACGAGAGCGACCGGCGAGTCTCACCGGCAGTCATGCACCCGACCGGGCGAAACGGTCTTGGCAAATCCTCGTGTAGCCAGCGTTGAAGGTCGCCATTGACTGGTGGTCCTTGGAACTACAGAGGAACGCCCCGCGCGGACCCGCATCCAGGGTGTTGTGGAGGCCGGGGAAGAATTGCCCCCGGCTATCGGATTATGGACTTTGCACGCTTCGGAAATCGCTCAGGATGCTCGATGATTTCTTTCGTCAGATCAAACGATGGCGCCCAGCCGCGCTTGAGGGCGAGGACTTTTCGCGGCAGCAAAAGGCCGCAGCTGTCAAGCGTCGGACTGCAGCGCCCTTGTTATGCCTACTACGATCCTTTACCACCGCCACACATCCTCCAAATCTACGGATGGATCATCATACCGCTTCACCGTCTCGACCCAATCGGGCAGTTGCTCCTTGATCACTTCTTTCAGCTCCTTAACCGCAACGGGCGTCACATGGCCCCGCTCCGCCATGAAATCGTAGAATTTCTTCAAGCTCGCAGCATTCGACCTTATGCTTGTTTCGTTAGCCCACATCGCTTTCCGGATGAACCAGTGCCCCAGGAAGAACCGAACTTCGTCAACTCCTTCCGCCGGCCTTTTTGGTTCCTCATATAATAGAAACTCGTTAATGTAAAAATCGATATTCCCTCGATGTTTCTTTACGGTCGATTCAGATAGCTTCTTTCGGTTGAGCCATGACTCAAATGCCTCCAGCACTTCCGTATTTTCTGCCCGGATAGCCTGGGACTCACTTTCATAATCTGTGTGTCGATTCATTGGTCACCCTGTTAGGCATAACAGTGAAGCATTTAAACAGTGATTGAATCGCCTTCACGATGATTCAATCACTGTGACGGCGCGGTATCGACCCGCCGTCGGCGGCTCTCGGCGAATTTTCGTCGCCACGATAAGAGGTTACCGCGGCGTCAAGATGCAACGCTACCAATCACTTGGCTGCGCGTTTCTGTGTGGCAATCATACTGTACAAAAGAGCACAAACCATGGAGGCCTTTAAGTCAATGGTAATGTGAACAACGCCCACGCCGACCACGCGATGTCGTAAGGGACGCCATGCATACGCGGCGCTACAGCCCGCGCACCGAGAAGAACTACTGGTACTGGATTCGTTATTTCACCCGGTTCCATGCCATGCGTCACCTGCCGCGCACTGCAGGAGGCTCACGTTCAGGAGTTTTCAACCTGGCTTTCTGTGGAGCGCCGGGTCGCAGCCTCGACGCAGAATCAGGCGCTGAACGCGGTGGTTTTCTTGTACGACAAGGTCCTGGATCAGGCGCTTGGGGGTATCGGTCACGTCGTCCGAGCTCAACGCCGCGGGCGACTGCCGACCGTGTTGAGCCATGGCGAGGCCATGGCCGTGAGCAGCGCACGCCGGCCCCTGAGCAGATAGGCGAGCCGGGTGCGGCGCGCCGGCATCGTGATTCGACCTTGAGCGTGGCGGACCAGCCCGGCCAGGGCCTTGAGCAGGGTGCTTTTCCAGCGGCCGTTGGGCCCGAACCATGGCGGTCAGGGAACCCGGTGCGCATTCGCCGCTCACGCATCACCCCCGCCGATACAGCTTCTGCGTCCAGGCCGTACTCGTTTTGGTCCGATGAATGGAGCCGCCCGCCTCGCGCCGGCGTGACCGCCGAAGGGGGAGCGCATGTTTGACGTCGAGGCTGCAGGGCCATTGTTGGCCGT
>NZ_SKOG01000005.1 GCF_007120195.1 Aquisalimonas sp. | reverse complement strand
CTCGACCATCGTGAGCACGGCGGGTCGACGTGGGCCGACGCGGGCGCGCCCGCCTGGTCCATTGCGTGGCCTGAGGCTGACAAGGGTGTGGGTTCATCGACTCGCTGACCGTGTGCTGATCCGGCAGGGTTTCCACCGCCCACTAATCCTGGTCGCCCTGGGAGGCACCGTCTGTGCGATAGCAGCCATATCAGGGGGCATCGTCAGGCCAAACCCTTGGCTGCAAACGGGTGGCCGCGTGACTAAGTGGACACCCGGCACAATCGCCTGTTCGAACTCCAGTGCGCGCGCTTTATGGTTAGTGCTGGCCACAATCCGTCGCCGAGAAGCGACGCGTGTGCCATGTCCGCACACCCCGACACCCTCCTTCGGGGTCACGAGGGAGGCGTAAGCCATTGGGATTGGGAAGATCCCGTGTATGGCATGTGTGATGCATCTTTCTAGCTAGACCGCGCGAAGGTGCACCTCGAAGACACCAGCAGGAGGAGAACAGATGACCGCCACTATGACCCTTCGCCACTCATGCTCACGGAGTTGACTGCCTTTGCGCTCGCCCGGGCGCTATAGCCCAGGCTTCGACCATGGCCGACGACACGTACAACAGCGCTGCAACCGAACAGGATGCCGCCGAAACACGGTTGTACGCCGCAGATAACTAACGAGGATGAGGACGAGTGCTCACGCACTCTTACACCTCATAGGGTGAATCCGATGGATGATATTCGTTTACGGTTACCGGAAGAAATTCCGCATTTGCGCCGTTATGCGAGGACCCTGGTTTCCAACCCCGACGAGGCGGATGATCTCGTGCAGGAGTGCCTGGAACGGGCGCTGAGCCGCGCGTCCCAATGGGATCCGAACAAGGGCATACGGTCCTGGCTCTTTGGTATCATGCACAACAACTTCGTGTCAGCCATAAGAAAGCGCAAGCGCCATAGCGAGCTTCAGCGTCGTTACCCGGAGGAAGACAGGATTTACGCCAACTACGAGCACCATTGCGAACTCGACAGGGTCCACCTTGCGGTGAACAAGCTTCCACCCGATCAGCGTGCTGTGCTCAATCTGGTTGCCGTCTCCGGGCTGTCTTACGAAGAGACCTCGGAAGTGCTGTCAATTCCAGTCGGCACCGTTCGCTCACGCCTCTCCCGTGCCCGTGAGGGGCTGAGGTCGCTCCTGTCAGCCACGCCGGCCGATGTCGAATCTGACAAGGAATATCATGATGGGCACAGGAGATCAGCTTGATCCCGGTCTACTGAGTGATTATGTGGCCGGGGAGCTAGATGCGCAGACCCTCCGGGACGTCGAGCGCTATCTCGCGGCAAGCCCGGCGGACCAGGAGCGTGTTCGCGTGTATCAGGCCCAATCTCGAATGCTGTATCGGGCCTATGCCTCAGTGCTGGACGAGCCGGTTCCCGCTCGGCTCCTTGATCTGCTGCGCGACCGCCATTAACCCAGCGCGAGGCCCATCCAGCTCCCGCCTGGCCCTAAGTCAGAGAGCCGCACCCACACCATCGCCCTGGGTTTATCCGCCGACACCGTGAAGTCGACAACCGGTGCGCCGAGTATCTCCACACATGTTAAATCGGGGGGCTACCGGCCACGGCCAGAAAGCCCGCTACGCATTGGCAGCGGCTGGTCCGATGGCCGGCACTATCAATGAATTGCGCGCTCTGGATTTCGCACAGTCGGTTGTGCCGGGTGGTCACTTGGTGACGCGCCCACCCGTTTGCAGCCATGGGTGTGGCGCGAAGGTGCACCCTGATATGGCGGCTGTCGCACAGACGGGGCGCACCTAGACGACCAGAATCAATGGACGGTAGAGCCCCTCGCGGCTTCGACCATGGCCGACGACACGTACAACAGCGCTGCAACCGGCAGGATGCTACCGAAACAAAGTTGTACGCCGCGGATGACTAAATTGGATGAGGACAAGTGGTAACGCACTCTTATTCCTCATAGGGTAAATCCGATGGATGATATTTGTTTACGGTTACCGGCAGAAATTCCGCATTTGCGCCGTTATGCGAGAACCCTTGTTGCCAACATCGACGAGGCGGATGATCTCGTTCAGGAGTGCCTGGAAAGGGCGCTGAGCCGCGCGTCCCAATGGGATCCGAACAAGGGGACTCGGCCCTGGCTCTTCAGTATCATGCACAACAACTTCGTGTCATCCATAAGAAAGCGCAAGCGCCAGAATGAGCTTCAGCATCGTTATCCGGTGGAAGACAGGAGTTACGGCAACTACGAACTCCATTACGAACTCGATAGGGTCCACCATGCGGTGAACAAGCTCCCACCCGATCAGCGTAATGTGATCATTCTGGTTGCCGTGACCGGGCTGTCTTACGAAGAGATCTCGGAGGCGCTGTCAATCCCGATCGGCACCGTGCGTTCACGCCTCTCCCGTGCCCGTGAGGGACTGAGGTCGCTTCTGTCAGCCACGCCGGTCTATATCGAATCTGATAAGGATTATCATGATGGACACAGGAGGTCGGCTGGATCCCGGTCTGCTAAGTGATTATGTGGCCGGGCAACTTGACAAGCGAACCCTCAGGGACGTCGAGCGCTATCTTGCGGCAAGCTCGGCGGACCGGGAGCGTGTTCGCGTGTACCAGGCCCAATCGCGAATGCTTTATCGAGCCTATGCGTCAGTGCTGGACGAGCCGGTTCCCGCTCGGCTGCGTGATCTGCTGCGTGACCATTAACACAGCGCGAGGCCCGTCCACGATGATCTTCCGTTGCGCGCGGGTGGGCAGGCCCGTTCAAGGCACGGCAGCGCATCCCGCGGCCTGAATCGGCACCAGCCCACAGTCACCGCTGCCCTGCGTCGGAACAGCGGCTCAGGAGACCTTGCGTCGCCACATTTCGGTGGCGCTTAAAGGTGTCCCAGTCTCCAGATAGCTCTTGAGGCTGGAGAGGATCGCCGGCCAACCCTGGCGCGCCGTGTCCTGCACAGGCAGTGGCTCGTGAGTTATTGTCAGGCGCACGCTGTCACCCATAGGGTGCAGCTCAAAGGTAACCGTGGACTCGACGTCCGTCGGCTGATCTGCGCAGTGCCAGGTATATGACAGGCGCCGCGGAGCATCATATTCCAGGAGCTTGCCGTGAAGTTCGATGTCGTTGGTGTCTTCGGCATACAGCCGAACGTCGGCGCCCTTGATCCACTCGCTTTCTATACGTCGCCCCGCCCAGTACCGTCGCGTGAATGCATCATCGGTCAGCGCCTGCCAAACCGTCTCCGGCGTGCTCTCGATATAGATGACATACACGAACTGTTGCTCAGCCATCACGGTTGTCCTCCAAAGCGCGTTTAAGATCGGCCAAGGCACGTAAGCGGTCGCGTTCGTATTTCCCGATCCAGCGGTCGTAGATGTCCTGAATCGGGACGGGATTGACGTAATGGAGCTTCTCCCGTCCCCGCCATTGACACACCACGAGATTGCCCGCCTCCAGCACCGCCAGGTGCTTGCTCACTGCCTGGCGCGACATTGCCATGCCCTCGCATAGCTGGGTCAGGGTCTGCCCATTGCTCGCGTGCAACCGATCAAGGATCGCGCGTCGGGAGGGGTCGGCTAGGGCTTTGAACACCTGATCCATACCTGAATTATGCAACCATATGGTTGCCTGTCAATGCAGTTCAGCACTCCCCGCTGCACGGGGTGGAGAACAGCAGGGCACGCGCGACGATGCGGCGCACGACGTCGGGCCCGCCGAACACCACGCTGATAGCAGACAGGATTGCAGTCCACACTGCGGGCCGTTGCCATTTCGCGACATGCCGCTCAGACCGCAAGGCATACGCGGAGCAGCCCGCCGATAGGACACGGGCTACGAAACGACACGGCAACTAGGGTCATTCTCGAGCTGTAGGTGCCGCTATTGGGCGACAGCGTCTTTCGGATCGCCAGCCGATCGAACCCCACCGCAGTGGACCAACTGGCGCGGGAGCTGATGCGGCTGCGCTGATTCCAGCATCGGCCCGACGATTAGCGCGAGGGGAGCCAGGTTGTCCCGGTTGGCCGCACCGAACCGATTTGTGGGGTTTGACCCCGACACCGAGGAGTTCACAAACCCCGTGGAGATCGACAGTGGCGGCGGTGTCGTGCGCCACATGACGTTCCATGAAGGCACCGGCAGCTTTTGGTTCGGCACCGACGAGAACACCATCGGTCGCGCCGAGGTACCGTGACGCCTGGTGCTGGCATGCTCGGTACAGCGCGTCTCCGCGAGCTCGGCCCTTCGAATCATCAACCATCGATACCGGCATGGGAATCGTGGAACGGACAGACGGATCGACCCGCGGCTTGGGCACCAACGCCGGCAGTCCTCGATTAAATCGAGCGGTGCGAACTGAATGTCACTGTGTGAGACCGCAAGGCCGCCTCCGCTGAGTTCACCTCGCAAACGCCCCAAGTGGGCCGTGGCCTGCCGGGAGCGTTCCGTTGGGTAAGTACCCTGAGTGGCCCGAGTCGCGGCCTTGTTCACACACATGAGGGCATCGCCGGACTCCCTTTCGGCTCAGCCGACCAATTTGGTCATCGGCTTGCCGGCGGCCAGCGCCAGCAGGTTGTCCACGGCATTGCCGAAATAGCGCTCGGCAGGCATCAAACGATTGTCAGCGGAGGACGCCCGGCCGACGGGCCTCATCTATACTGAGAGCCGACGGGTTGCTGATCGACAAGCAGGACAGAGCGCGCGACAGCGCGGGCATTGTCTCGCTGCGCGAACCGCGAGGTTGCCATGAACCGACTCAAGACACTGACCCTGGCCGTGGCCACCGCGGCCCTCGTCGTCACTTCGCTGTCTGCCCAGGCGCGCGACTTCCGCCTGGGGTTGATCACCCCTCCGGAGCACCTCTGGTCGCAGCAGGCCGAGGCCTTCGCCGCAGACCTGCACGAGCGCTCCGAGGGCACCCATAGCGTCACGGTCTACCCGGCGCAGGAGCTGGGTAACGAGGCGCAGATGGTCCGGGAGCTGCGCCTCGGCGAGTTGGACATGGCCTTCCTGACCGTCGCCGAGGTTTCCAACTGGATTTTCGATTTCGGCGCCTTCTATGCCCCCTACCTGGTGGATGACATCGACCATGCCGCCCGGCTGCTACGCTCCGAGACCGCCGCCGAGCTGCTCGAACTCATGCCGGTCGGGGCGGATCTGGTGGGGCTGGGCTACGGCATGGCGGGTATGCGCCAAGTGCTCAGCCGCCAGCCCATCGAAAGTGTCGACGACCTGCAGGGGTTGCGCGTGCGCATCACCCCCTTCGAGGCGAACTATGACTTCTATACCGCCATGGGGGCGGATCCGGAGCCGATGCCACTGCCCGAGGTCTACGGGGCACTGGCCGCCGAGCAGGTCGATGCCATCGACATGGACTTCGATTCCATCCTGACCCTCGGCTTCCACGAGCTGGCCGACAACCTGCTGATCTCCAACCACATGATGTTCCCCATGGTGGGTGTGGTCTCCCGCCAGGTGTGGCGCGACCTCGACGAAGCCGATCGCGAGTTGATCCGGACCACCATGGCAGAGCACCTCGACAAGGTAGTGACCGGTTTCCAGCAGATGCATGCCGATCAGGAGGCGGAGATCCGCGAGCTTGGTGTCAACATTACCGAGGCCGACGCGGCCTTCTTCGGCGAGGCCATCGAGCAGTGGGAGCGCACCTGGTCCCGGCAGGTGCCAAAGATCGAGGTGCTGCGCGAGGAAGCCGAGCGGCTGCGTGAGTAGGCAATTCGCCGACCCGGATTGCGCGCCATGCGCCGCGCCGATGTGCGGTGCTGCGCCTGCCCAATCCCGCCTGGCAGGGCACGCTGTCCGTGGCCTGGTCGAAGGTCCTGATCGCGCATGACCCCCGGCCCACCATCGCCGACGAGGCATCCTGAAAGCGGGCCCGTTCTGGCGGCTACCGATCTAGCGCCTGAGCATGCGGCGGGTACTTGATCGCCCAGCCGCCGCCGCGCTCCGCATACGCTCCGCCACGAGGGCCCCAAGTTCGCGTAGCCGCCCAGAGAACACAGCGCGCGTTCAAAACTCCCTCGGACAATCGCCCATGTCGACACGAGCTGTCTCGTCGAGCGTATCGAGCCGACTCAGCAACGCGCGGCGGCTATCAAGGTTCAATTTGTCGAGCACGGGCTGGAGAAGAAAGGATTCCACCGCGGCTAACTCGTCCGCATGTGGCTGCAGCAACCAGACGTATCGCCGAGGATCCATGCTCTCGAACGGCGATCTATCGGCATTCAGGACAGCGCCCAGCGTGAACTGCGCATCCTCGATATACCAGACGCATTCGTCGAACGTCACACCATCGAGCCGGGAACGCCTGAAATCGGCGTTTCTGATCGTGCCTCCCGGTCCGAATTTCGCGTTCGTGAGATTGGCGCCCTGAAAGTTCACGCTGTGCAGATCCGTCCCGTCGAACTCCGTATTTATGAGATGCGCCTGAGTCAGATCCGAGCCATAGAGGTTCGACCCATTGAACGTCGATCCACTCAGATTGTAGTTACTCAGATTGGAAATTCGCATGGTTCTCCCATCGAATTGAAATCCGGAAAGATCGATCTGAGAATTGGATATTATGGCGTCGATCGTATCCCGCGCCGCTTCGTGTAGCACTTCGCTTCTCGACTCGTAATGCTGAGAAATCTTAACCAGATATTCTAGGGCGGTATTTCGATACACTGATAATGCGGATATCTCCGTCGCTACTTTTTCTACGATCTCATCGCTGGGATCATACTCATCGATAACCTTTTGAAATATCGGTGTGATTTGTCCGATCTGTTGTATTTCCCGATCCTTTTCAGCTTCCTGGACCTGGTTCAAGCGCTGGGCATTGGCGATCTCCCGAGCGCTTTCGATATGGGAATCCGCTATTATCCTGGTGTTTCTGGCTTCGAATATGCTGATTATCGCCGTAACAAGCAGGCTGACGATAGTGATCGTGACGGGCATCAGATAAACATCTCGACGCTTGGTAAGCTGTCGTTCGCCGCCCCGCTCCCGAAGCTCCTCATGCATTGCACCGCGAATGGCGTTTCTAAGCGCTTCGTCATCCATAGCGGGAATCCTCGGCCGTCGACGATTCAACATCCCGCGCAGTCAGTCCGTGCCGCCAGAAAACCCCGGTTGGGGGCTTTTCGACATTTTCCAGCCAACGTACAGGTAGTATAGCCCGCTCTTCTTGGCCGGATAGCGTTCGTTCGCCGCGTTTGTCGGTCGGTCGTCGGCCCGAAGCCCCCGAACTGCCTCGCAAGGCGTCAACGAGGTGCGCCTTGCCGTGGGATGCCTCTTTTTGGGAATTCTGCGCGCGCTATTGCGCAGTGCGGTTCGGCGACGACTGGCATCTCTCGCCGGAGCAATCCCTGCCGCTTCACGCCGAACACGCCGTCATTCCGCAGCAGGTTGTCATCTATAGCCCGAAGGGCACGAACAACACGCTCGAGTTGCTCTTCGGCACATCGCTTTACGACCTGAGACAAAAGCAGATGCCGCCGGCCCTGGACCTTGCGACATGGGACGGGTTACGGCCCTTCAGGCCGAAAGCGGCGGTCGTCAAGGTACCGGGGGCATTCTTCAATCGTTATCCGGTGGAATCACAAGTCGTTCTGGGCCGCATCCGCGATGCCTCGGATGTGCTTGGACGCTTGCTTGATGGCGGTCACTCCGTTGTTGCCGGCCGTCTGGCTGGCGCGTTTCGCCGGATAGACCGTCCGGATGTGGCCGATGAGATTCCCGGCTTCAGGTGCTATGGGAGACATAGTTGCTGACGGTCTGATTGCCACTTCCGCGCTCGCCGGTTACCGCTACGATGCGGTTTGCCTGCGCGGATCATTACACGTCCCGCCGCGCCATGAAGCTGTGCGCGATGCCATGCCGACGCTGTTCGACTTGTTGGAACAGGAGGCGAGCCGTCCGTGCGCGCGGTGCTCGGTCATTGGCTGTTCGGCTCTATTCACCCCTACCCTGACGGCAACGGGCGCATGGGGCGATTCACCATGAACGCTATGCTCGCCTCCGGCGGCTATCCCTGGACCGTGTGATCCGAATCGAGGACCGGGACACCTATCTCGCGGCG
>NZ_SKOG01000118.1 GCF_007120195.1 Aquisalimonas sp. | reverse complement strand
TGACCCGCAGCACCTCAGCCAGGGTGGTTTGACCGGCCTCGACCTTGTCCCGGGCGTCATGGATCAGGGTTCTGAGCCCTTCCCGCTCGGCCTGTTTTTCGATCTCCATGAGGCTTCCGGATGACGCAATGACGTGGCGCATCTCGGCGCTTGGCAGCAGCACCTCGTACAAGCCGACCCGCCCGCGGTAGCCCGTGTTGCCGCACTCGTGACAACCCTTGCCGGCATAAACAGGCCCGCTCAGGCCTTCGAACACCGGTCCCAGCCGCGCCATTTCCTCTGCATCCGGCTGCTGCGGCGCCTTGCAGTGCTCGCAGTTGCGGCGTATCAGCCGCTGCGCGATCACGCCTTCGAGGCCATTGGCAATCACGAAGGGTTTCAGCCCCAAGTCGAGCAGGCGGGCCACCGTGGCCACCGAGGAGTTGGTGTGCAGCGTGGAATAGACCACATGCCCCGTCATCGCCGCCTGGAAAGCGACCTGCGCCGTGAGCAGATCGCGGATCTCCCCCACCAGGATGACATCGGGGTCCTGCCGCAGGGTGGCGCGCAGCACCGTCGGGAAATCCAGACCCACCCGTTCACGAATGAGCACCTGACCGGCCGCATCCAGGTAGTACTCCACCGGATCCTCGATGGTGACGTAGTTCTTCTCCGGGGTTGCAGAGTGCTGCAGCATCGAATACAGGGTGGTCGTCTTGCCGGACCCGGTCGGACCGGTCGCGAGGATAATCCCCTGCGGCAGCTCCGCCATATGCCGCAGTGCCACTTCACACTCGGCGTTGACGCCCAGGGCAGCGAGGGTCTTCACCGCGGCGTTGCGATCCAGGACCCGCATCACCACCTTCTCGCCGTTGATGGTGGGCAAGGTCGAGATGCGCAGGTCCACAATACGCAGCGGGGACTTGACGGTGATGCGCCCGTCCTGCGGCCGCCGGCGCTCGGTGATATCGAGCTCCGCCATCACCTTGATGCGCGAGACCAGGGGCATGATCAGATTCAGGGGGATTTGAATCTTGTCCACGAGAATGCCATCGAGGCGATAGCGCACGGCGATGTGCTTGGTGCGCGGCTGAATGTGAATGTCGCTCGCACCGAGCCGGATGGCCTCCAGGATGATGGCGTTGACCAGGCGAACCGCCGGCGGCTCGCCGCTGCCCTCCAGCAAGGCCTCCAGCGAGACGTCGTCGTCATCGTCAATGAGGATCTCGATGCCTTCGTAGGGGTCCGTGCTGACCAGGCTCTCCAGCTCCTCGATGGAGGCCCCGGTATCCCCGAACTCGCGCTGAATCGCCGCCAGGATCTGCGCCACGTCGGCGGTGACCGGCTCGATGCGCATGCCGAGGTTGAACTGCAGGTCGTTAATGAGCCCCTCATCCAGGGGGTCCGCCATGACCAGCATCAACTGCTGGCCATTCTGGCGCAGCGGCAGCACACGCTGCTTTTCGCAGAAGCTGCGTGGCAACAGGGTCGCGACAGTGGGGTCGGGCGTGAACTCCTGGAGGTCCACCCGATCGAACATGAACTCGTCGGTCAGAACCGCGCGGATGCGCTCCTCCGCCACCCAGCCACGATCAAGGATTGCCCGGATGGCCGGCTCCTTGCGGGACTGCTGGTGCTGATACAGCGTCTGCACCTGCTGTTCGGTCAACAGGCTCCGTTTATGCAGGACCATGGCCAGCTGGCTGCGGTTGGTGACGACGAGCTTCTGCAGCTGGTTGATCTGGCGGGCCTTGTCGCGATTCTGGGCCTGCAGGTGCTGATTGCGCTGCCGGAGGTCGTATTGCTCCAGTGCCAGGCCAACCGTGACGCGCAGGTCGTCCTCGTTCCAGGGTTTGAGGATGAACTTGTAGACCGCGCCTTCCCGGATGGCAGCCATCACGGCATTGGTATCGGCCTGGCCCGTCAGGAGGATGCGAACGGTGTCGGGATGCTCGTCCTTGATGCGCCGCAGAAACTCCGCCCCGTTCATGCCCGGCATGGCATAGTCGGTAATCACGACATGGTGGGTACGGCGCTGCAGCTCGGTCAGGCCCGCTTCGGCGGACTGCACGGTGACAATGTCATAGTTCTCGCGCCGGAAGACGCGCTGCAGTGCCCTGAGCACGTTGGGCTCATCATCGACGATCAGGATCCGATACGGCGCGGCAACGTCGTCGCCCTTGGACGAGTCGGTCGATTTCTCCGGCCCGGAGACGAACAGCGAGGCATACCGACTCATGGGGATTCACCGCCCCCGTGCAGCGGCAGACGGATACGCGCCGTCGTGCCGGTCTCCGGCCCGTCGCTGTGAAGCGCGATCCCGCCGCCGTGCGCCAGGATGATCTCCCGAGACACGGTCAACCCCAGCCCGACACCCGAGCCGACGGCTCGGGTGGTATAAAACGGGTCGAATGCGTGCTCCAGGGTTTCAGGCGTCATACCGGCGCCGCTGTCCACGACGGCGAGCTCAAGCCACCCACACTGTTCCTCGGTCCCGTCTTCACGCCGCGTCTCGATGGTCACCTCGCCCCGCCCGTCACAGGCCTGTAGGGCATTGATCAGCACTTCGGCCAACGCCTGTTGCATCAACTCGAGGTTGGCATGGAGCGCCACCGCGCGGTCAACATGGGTACGGAGCATGGCGGTCGAGAAGCCCCGCTCCTCCGTGCGCCGATAGACCTGCCCGAGCACGGTACCGAGCTGCAATGGCTCCATCTGCGCGCTGCTCGCGTCCGTCAGCCCACGCAACGCAGAGACGATGGCGCCAATGCGCACAACCCCCTGCTGACTCTCGTCAAGGAGATCGGGGAAATCTTCGAGCAGAAATTCCATGTCGGCCCTTTCCCATGCGGCACGCACATCCCTCAGATCAAAGGCCTCCGCCAGCCCCCGAGCCAGCACCCGCAGCTGCTCGACATAGCGAGTGGCCGAGCGCAGGTTCGCATTGATGAAACCCAGCGGATTGTTGACCTCATGGGCAATCCCCGCGGCAAGGTGCCCCATGGACGCCAGGCGCCGGGCTTCCGCCAGGCGCTTTTCGTTCTCCTGGAGCGTCTTCAGCTGGGCCTGAACGCGCTGCTCCAGGCTGGCGGCAAGGCATCGATAGCGCTCCTCCGAGGCCTGCAGCTGCTCGTTTTTTTCCTTGAGCCGGCGATAGTCCTCTTCCACTGCGCCGTGATGCAGGTCCGAGACCATTTGTATCCGTCGGGCCGTGCGCAGCTGAACCTCCACCATGCCCGCCAGGGCCCTGAGCGTTGCTGCGTCCGCTTCGGCGCAGCCCAGATAGCCGACGACTTCCCACTCCAGCTCCAGGGGCTGCCAATTGTCTGCGTCGCAGCCCAAAAACAGCTGACCATGTGCGTCCCGGATACCGATACGCCCGCCTGCCAGGGGCATCAGGGAGGACAGGAGTGCGTCGCCGTCGATGTATGCAAAGAGCTCCGACAGCGGGAGCTCCCGGTCGAATGGGGTGCCATCGCTTGGGCTTGCCGTCGTTTCCATGACCCGATTACCGCCCCTTCGCCAGAGTCAAGAAGCCATCCCGAATTTCATCCGCCGTGACGGCCACGGCGCCGATATCATCCAGCTCTCTTGCAACCGACTCCACGGAGCGCGCCATGAGATCGAGAAACGTCTGCTGGACACCCTGGCCCGTGAGCGCGGTGGCCATGTGCAGCGGCCACGGCGCCGCCGACCAACGGTCGCGCAGGTCCTTTTCGGGAACCGGATCGGGCAGGTCGCGCTTGTTGAACTGGATCACCAGCGGCAGGCGCTCGAAATCCAGCCCGACACGGCGGCAGTTGGCCTCCAGGTTCTCGAACGACTCCGCATTGTTCACGGACTGGCTCTTCGCCGAATCGGCCACGAAACACACGCCGTCCGCGCGGGAGAGCACCGCCTTGCGCGTACTGTCGTGGGCCACTTGCCCGGGTACGGTATAGAGCTTGAGCTTGACCAGCATTCCCGAGCGCGTACGAAACCCCACGGGCAGCAGGTCAAAAAACAGCGTCCGATCCTGACGCGTCTCGAACATCATGATCTCGCCCCGGCTCTGCGGTGAGAGCATGTCGTGCAACGCGACAACATTCGTGGTCTTGCCACTCAAGGCGGGCCCGTAATAAACCACCTTGAGGGTGACCCGATTCGAGGAAGCGTCGTAGTCGGCCATGAATTAACCTCGACCGGGCTCAGAGTCCCTTTTCAATGCGGTACATGCCGGCGTAGACGCCCTCTTCCAGTAGCCGGTCGCGCTCCTCGAAAGCCCTCGACAATGCAGCCATCAATCGGCTTTCTTCCCATGGCTTCTCCAGGAACTGAAAGATCCTCGCATCGTTGATGGCCCCGACCAGCGCATGCAGATCTGCATGGCCACTGAGAATCATACGCACAGCACGCGGTTGCAGCTCCCTTGCGGCGCCAAGAAACTCGACACCGCTCATCTCCGGCATTCGATAATCGGACACGACGACGTCAAATGTCTTGGTCCGCATGCGATTCAATGCCTCGGGGGCGCTGGTGTACATCTCGCAGATACACTCATCCATACGACGCAGGCTGCGCACCAGGCTCCGTAGCACGAGCGCCTCGTCATCGACCAACATGATTTCTCGCATCACACTGTTCCCGGGCCGTGCCGGCCGCTGTCGTCTAATCAATCGTCGCCGAAGGCCGGCAACTCCACGCGAAAACAAGTCCCCAAACCGACAGAGCTCGTCACGCTGATCGTGCCGTGGTGGCGATCAACGATCTCACGGATCATGGATAATCCAAGGCCTGTGCCCTTGCCTTCCGGCTTGGTGGTATAGAAGGGCTCGAAGATCGCCTCGAGGCGATCCTCCGGAATGCCGCAGCCCGTGTCCTCGACCTCTATGGCAACGCGGTCCTCGCCGGCATCCGCGGTGCGCACGCGAATCTCGCCCCCGCTATCCAGGGCATGGCACGCATTCATCACGAGGTTCAGAACAACCTGCGAGAGCATGGAGGTATCGCCAATAACGGGGCGAGCCGCCGACAGATCCGTCTCGATCTCGGCGACGTACTTGGTGTCGTTTTCCGCAATCCGCAGGGCGCGCTTGATCAGGCCGTTCAGCTCAACGGCCTCGGTGCGACCCTCAGGGGCCCTGGCGAAGTCACGCAGCGTCAGCGTAATGTCACGAATGATCGCCACACCGCTGCGGCTCTCCTCGAGCAGCGATTGGATGTCCTCGATAATGAACTCGGCGTCAAGGCGTTCGCGCAGATCACGCAACGCCGCACGTTGCTCCGCCGAACCCTGCGTCTCGATGAGCCGCGCACACCCGTCGACAAGCTCGACGAGCCCGGCGATGTACTCCGAGAGGGATTTCAGGTTCGACTGCAAATAGCCAACCGGGTTATTGATCTCGTGCGCCACGCCGGCGGCGAGCTGGCCAATCGAGGCGAGCCGCTCCACTTCCAGTAAGCGGTCGATTTCCTCAGGTGATCGGATGCGTGACTGCCGTGCCGGCACTGAAGCCCCCAATAACATTTGTCGGCGCCACGGTCAGCCGCCGCACCCCAGACGAACTTTGGACCGGGTCACCGCATGGATGCTGTGATAGGGGTCTCATATGCGGCAGAGCGGACTTGGAGGGCGTGAGCACGTTGGCGCGAGCGGGCACGAGTCCGGCCTGCCGATCGCACACGCATCACCGCAACTGGCTCCGTCAGACCCTACCGCTTGCAGACCCTGCAGGCAGGGCGTCGCGCCGTCGCAGGCATCCGCTAGTGTCCTGTCCCGCAAATAACGTTACGATTGTCGCGGCCCTGATGGCCCCTGGCGGCGTTGCGCCTCCTCGCCGTAGTCCCCGCTACGCCTCGTCGGCGCGCCTTGCCAGGAACCGTCAGGATCCACGCCAATTCTCGCAACGTATTTACGGGACAGGACACTAGGGCCGGATCCAGCGCGCGAAGCGGGTGCTACCAGCGAGTCGCACCGGAACGCGGCGTCGACCCCAGGCGCCCGGCTTGCCGGCGAAGACACCGGCGCAGCGGGTACCGCAGCTCAGGCAGCGGCCGCTGTCGTCAAGGCTCCACTCGGACAACTCGAACCAGTCACGGCCGATGACGCGCTCGCCGCAGTGGTGGCAGTAGGTGCTCTGGCCGGACTTGTCGAAGGTGTTGCCGGTGTAGGCATAGCGGATACCCGCATCCAGCGCGATGCGCCGTGCCCGTGACAGCGTCTCCGGGGGCGTGTGCGGGTGGTCCATCATCTTGAAGTCGGGATGGAAGGCGGTGAAGTGCATGGGCACCGCGCCGCCCACGTTCTCCAGTACCCACTCGACCATGGCGCCGATCTCGGCCTCACTGTCGTTCTCGCCGGGAATCAGCAGTGTCGTCAGTTCGAACCAGACATCGGTCTCGTGGCGCAGGTAGCGAATGGTGTCGAGCACCGGTCCCAGTTGCGAGCCCGTGAGTTTTTTGTAGAAGCGCTCGGTGAACGCCTTGAGGTCAATGTTGGCTGCGTCCATGCGCGCATAGAACTCCTGCCGCGGCTCCGGGCAGACGTAACCCGCAGTTACCGCCACGGCGTTGATGCCGCGCTCGTGGCACGCTTCGGCGATGTCGATGGCGTACTCGTGGAATATCACCGGGTCGTTGTAGGTGAACGCCACGCTCTTCGCGCCAAGGCGCTCGGCGGCCGCGGCGATCTGCTCGGGGGAGGCGCTGTCGGCGAGGGTGTCCATCTGCCGGGATTTGCTCATGTCCCAGTTCTGGCAGAACTTGCAGGCGAGATTGCAGCCGGCGGTGCCAAAAGAGAGCACCGAGCTGCCCGGCAGGTAGTGATTCAGCGGCTTCTTCTCGATCGGGTCCACGCAAAAGCCCGACGAGCGCCCGTAGGTGGTAAGCACGATCTGGTCGTCCTGGCGCCCGCGCACGAAGCAAAGGCCGCGCTGGCCCTCCTTCAGCTTGCAGTAGCGCGGACACAGGTCGCACTGGATGCGACCATCGTCAAGGCGGTGCCAGTAGCGGGTGGGGGTGCCTTCCAGTTGTTCGCGCGTCACGACGTAGCCTCCGACCCTGCTGAAGTGATCGGTTGTTACTCCTACATTAAGACAATGATCCGGCAGCCGGAGTTTTCAAGGGTGCGGCCCGCATTGAAGCGCTCCGCGCCCGCCCGCATATTGTAACTACACGACGATGAGGCGGGCGCTCATGGTAGACAGAACGCGCGTGCGACCACCCGCGGTGGCGGGGCAATTCTATCCGGCTGACCGGGAAAGCCTGCGGGCGCAGGTGGACACGCTGCTCGCCGAGGCGCAGGCCCCGGAGGGCGCCCAGGTTGGCGACGTACCCAAGGCCGTCATCGCCCCCCACGCCGGCTTCGTGTACTCCGGGGCGGTCGCGGCCACGGCCTACCGGCGACTGGAGCCGGGTCGCGGGCGTATCCGCCGGGTGGTCGTGCTCGGGCCCTCTCATTTCGTGTATGTCCGGGGTTTGGCGGCGCCGACGGTGCACTGGTTCGACACCCCGCTCGGGCGCATCCGTGTGGATAGCGACGGCATTGCCACGGCGCTGGAGCAGCCGCGGGTGATCACCGACGACCGCCCCCACGCGCGCGAGCACAGCCTGGAAACGCAGCTGCCGTTCATCCAGCGTGTGCTCGGCGATGTCGATGTTGTACCACTGGTGGTCGGTGAGGCCACGCCGGAGGAAGTCGGCCGGGTGCTCGCCGCACTCTGGGGCGGTCAGGAGACCGCGATTGCCATTAGCTCCGATCTGTCTCACTTCCACGACGACGCCACCGCCCGGAAGCTCGACCATGCCACCGCCACCGCGATCGAGACGCTCCGGGGCGAGGCCCTGGGCCCGTACGACGCCTGCGGCTACCTGCCCATCGCCGGATTGCTGTGGAATGCCGCGCGGCGGCACGCGCGTGTGCGCACACTGGAGTTGCGCAATTCCGGGGACGCCGGCGCGCCACGGATAAGCGTCGTCGGCTACGGCGCCTTCGAGCTGACGGAGGCGGCGGCATGAATGCAGGCGTCCGGCGTGCCTTGTGCGCGGCGCAAGGGCGCACAAAAGGCTACAGGCCCAGGTGGGCACACGGTGCACGTCGTCCGCCGCCGGCCATCGAACACGGCTTGGCCCACGCGGCCGCGATTGAGCCTGCCGCTTGCGG
>NZ_SKOG01000098.1 GCF_007120195.1 Aquisalimonas sp. | reverse complement strand
GACGACGCCCGCTGGAGCGCTTTCGCAAAGAAGCGCGACGCCATCGCCGCGGAACAGCAGCGTCTTGCGACGACTGTGGTGCAGCCCACGGACCTGGATCCGGAGGTCAGCCAGCGGTTGCTTGGCGGACCGCTGCGCCGGGAGCACTCCCTGGGTGCGCTGTTGCGCCGGCCGGAAGTCGACTATGCGGGCTTGCTCGCGCTAACCGGTGACGATGCAACGGTCATCGATGCGGCAGTCGCCCAGCAGATCGAGGTCCAGGCCAAGTATGCCGGGTATTTGGATCGCCAGGGTGAGGAGATCGCGCGGGCCCGGCGGTTTGAAGACCTGGTGATTCCCGATGACATCGACTTCGATGCCGTATCGGGGCTATCCAGCGAGGTCCGCCAGAAACTTGCTGACCACCGCCCGTCCACCGTGGGCCAGGCCTCGCGGATCCAGGGTGTGACGCCCGCGGCCGTCTCCCTGCTGTTGGTACACCTGCGTCGTGGCGGGCAGCCGCGATGCCAGCGCGCATGAGCGGGTCGTTCCCGCGCGCGGACGTGCACGCCGCGTTGCTCGGGGGCTTGAGTGACCTGCCAGCGGCCGACGTGCCCGTGGACGCACTTGTGGATTACCTGGCGCTGCTGCATCGCTGGAACCAGGTTTTCAATCTCTCCGCGGTGCGTGACCCGCTCGCCATGGTGACGCGGCATGTTTTGGACAGCCTGGCAGCGCTTTCCCATGTTGCTGGGCCGCGCCTGTTGGACGTGGGGTCGGGGGCGGGACTTCCCGGGATTCCCCTGGCGCTGTGCCGGCGGGATCTCGACGTGACGCTGCTGGACAGCAACGGCAAGAAGACGCGCTTTCTGCGTCAGGTCGTCGCTGAACTGCAGCTGTCGCACGTCGTGGTCGTCCAGGAGCGTGTTGAGCGGTGGCGTGGGTCGCCGGCGTTTGACACGATTATCGCGAGGGCCTACTCGCGCGTGGACCGTTTCGTCCTCGATGCCGGCAGGCTCGTTGCCGATGGCGGACAGCTCCTGGCGATGAAGGGGCGTTTCGATGCGCCGGCGGAGACGGCCGCTTTGCCCGGGGGCTGGCGCTACCGAGCGGATGCCCTCGCCGTCCCGGGTCTGGACGCAGAACGCTGTCTCGTTCGCATTCGCCGGGCGGTGGATGTTACAACCGGAGGCACCCATGGGTAGAATCATCGCCATCGCCAATCAAAAGGGCGGCGTGGGCAAGACCACGACCTGCGTCAATCTCGCCGCCGCATTGGCCATGAACCGCCAACGGGTGCTGCTGGTGGATCTCGATCCCCAGGGCAATGCCACCGTGGGCGTCGGCATTGATCGCAATGCCGTGCGGCTCAGTGGCTACCACGTTCTCATGGACGAAGTCTCCGTGCGCGAGGCGGTGCTCGAGGCGCCGAGTGGGGGCTTCGACGTGGTCCCGGGAAACAGCGATCTCACCGCGGCGGAAGTCGCACTGATGGAGGCGGAGAGCCGCGAACAGCACCTACGTCGACAGCTGGCGCGAATACGGGACGACTACGACTACATCCTGGTGGACTGCCCGCCGTCGCTGACTATCCTGACCGTGAACGCCTTGGTCGCCGCGCACGGGGTGCTCATTCCGATCCAGTGCGAATACTATGCCCTCGAGGGCCTGTCCGCGTTGTTGGACACCATCCAGCGGGTTCAGCAGCAGGCGAACCGGGAGCTGGTGATTCAGGGCTTGTTGCGAACCATGTTCGACCCGCGCAACAACCTCGCCAACCAGGTCGGGGCGCAGCTCCTGCAGCACTTCCCGCGCCAGGTCTACAGCACGTTGATCCCGCGCAACGTTCGCCTGGCGGAGGCGCCAAGCCATGGAGTGTCCGCCATACAGTACGATCGCTATTCACGTGGTTCTCTGGCCTACATGGCGCTGGCCAGCGAAATGATCCGCAAGGATATGACGGCGGCAGCGACCGCCTGAATGGATGAAGACAATGAACTCGAAGAAACGAGGACTGGGGCGCGGACTTGACGCTCTACTTGGGGGCGCCGACGAAGCGAAGCCCGACGATCACGGCTTCCTGCGGCAACTCCCGGTGGAGTGGCTTGAACGGGGTGAGCATCAGCCACGCCGGGAAATGGATCCCACGGCGCTTCAGGAGCTGGCCGATTCCATCCGTGCGCAGGGCGTTGTGCAGCCCCTTGTGGTCCGCCCCCTGGAGGCTGAGCGCTTCGAGATCATCGCCGGCGAGCGTCGTTGGCGCGCCGCCCAACTGGCAGGGCTGGCGAGTGTACCGGCCATTGTACGCGAGCTCACCGATGAGGTTGCCATGGCCGTTGCGCTCATCGAGAACATTCAGCGCGAGGATCTCAACCCCATGGAAGAGGCGGTGGCCCTGCGTCGCCTGGTCGAGGAGTTCGGCATGACCCATCAGGCGGTCTCCGAGGCAGTGGGCCGCTCCCGCGCCTCGGTCAGTAACCTGCTGCGACTTCTGGACCTCAGCCCGGAGGTCCGGGAACGCGTCCAGCGCGGCGAGCTGGAAATGGGCCACGCCCGCGCCTTGGCGGCTCTTCCCGCCACGCAACAGGCTGCAATTGCCGCGCGGGTGGCTGCGAAGGGGCTGTCGGTCCGCGCCACGGAAGCCCTGGTGCGCCGGGCCCTTGCCGGCGTGGAGGAAAACCGTTCGCGCATGCCAAGTACGGACCCGGATATCCGCAGGCTCCAGGACAACCTCGCCGACCGGCTCGGCGCTAACGTCACCATACAGCAGGGCCGTCAGGGCAAAGGCAAGCTGGTCATCCAGTACGGCAGCCTGGATCAGCTCGACGGTATCATTGAGCGCATTCGCTGAATGCCCTTGTAACAGCCCGGCCGCCGTTGACCCCCTGGGGGGGAGTCACTATACTCCGCGGCACACGAACACTGCGCCGACCGCCCAACGGGGTGGCGGATAAGTTGCTGACCAACGCATCCTGATGGCAGTGCAAACGGCTCGCGGTCCGATCACTATTTGGTTGCGTCCTGTTTTCGGGCGGGGCGGTTGCGGACCAGCGTACCGTGGACAATAAGGCCGCCGCTGGTACCGTTTTCGGCGGTCAGTGCTTGGTTGCACTGATCAGCGGCGGCGCCTGGGCCTTTGCCCAGGGGGGGCACGCCGGAATGGCGGCGCTTGCCGGGGGTTTGGTGGCGATCATCCCAGGCCTCTATCTTGCGTTGAAGGTCTTTTCCGTTCCGGCCGATGCCGAACCAAAACGGATCGTCGGAGCGTTCTACTGGGGGGAAGCAGTCAAGATAGGCCTGACAGTGGTGCTTTTCATAATTGCACTACACTTGTTTGCTACGGCCTTCGTTCCACTGATAACGACCTACATTTTGGCCATACTCGTTTACTGGCTGGCGCTGGGTATCAGTGCCGCCGAACAGCGGTGAGAGAACGATGAGCGAAAATACGGGCGGCGTCACCGGTTACATCCAGCACCATCTGACTCACTGGCAAGTGGGTGAAGGTTTCTGGGCACTGCACCTCGACAGCCTGTTCATGTCGTTCCTGCTGGGGAGTCTGTTTTGTTTCTTCTTCTGGGTCGGGGCGCACCGGGCCACAGCTGGAACCCCGGGGCCGTTGCAGAACGCCGTCGAGATGATGCTCGAGTTCATCGACGGCATCTGCAGGGACACGTTCCACGGTAAGAATCCGATCGTCGCGCCCATGGCGCTCACGCTCTTCGTGTGGATCTTTCTGTTGAACCTGATGGACTTGGTTCCCATCGACTTGGCGCCCGATACCATGGGCGCGCTCGGGTGGGAGTATTTCAAGATCCTGCCTTCGGTGAACCTGAATATTACGTTTGGCCTGTCGTTATCCGTGCTCGCACTGATCATCGGCTTCAGCTTCTACTACAAAGGTGTTGGCGGTTTCACCAAGGAACTGCTCACCCACCCGTTCGGGCCGTATTTGCTGCCGTTCAACTTGCTGCTCAACATCGTTGAGCTCCTCGCCAAGCCGATCTCCCTGTCACTGCGGTTGTTCGGCAACCTGTACGCGGCCGAGCTCATCTTCATCCTGATTGCCACGTTGACCCTTGGCTTTGGCACCGCCTGGGGCGAAATGCTCACCAGCTTCAGTGGTCTCACCCTGCTGATCGGGCAGACAATCCTTGCCGCGGTCTGGGCGATCTTCCACATCCTGGTTGTGCCCCTGCAGGCGTTCATTTTCATGATGTTGAGTGTCGTCTATCTGAGCATGGCGGCGGAGCATCATTAAACGGTTTACTGGTTCAACACCTTAACTGTCACACGACTCGGAGGTAGACTAATGGAACTCGCAAGCCTGATTGCCGACGTGCAAGGGATGACCGTCATCGCCGTTGCCATCATCTTGTCCAGCGGCGCCGTCGGCACCGCCCTGGGTTTTGCCATCATGGGTGGCAAGTTCCTCGAGAGCATTGCCCGCCAGCCCGAGCTCGCCGCCATGCTCCAGGGTAGAATGTTCCTCCTGGCTGGCCTGCTCGACGCAATCTCCATGATCGGCGTTGGTCTATCCTTGTTCTTCATCTTCGCCAATCCGTTCGTGGGTGCCATCGAGGCCGCAGCCGGCGCCTAAACAGGTTCGGCTAACCCACTGATACAGGTACTGGAGGTGATGGCATGGATATCAATGCCACGCTCTTAGGCCAGATGCTCGGCTTCGCTCTGTTCGTCTGGTTTACCATGAAGTTTGTGTGGCCCAGCCTTCAATCGGCAATGAAGGACCGCCAGGAGAGGATCAGCGATGGCCTCGCAGCCTCTGAGCGCGGTCGAAAAGAGCTGGAGCAAGCGGAGGCCCAGCAGGCCGAACTCCTCAAGGAAGCGAGGCAGCAGGCAAGCGACATTCTCGAGCAGGCCAACAAGCGCGCAAACGACATTATTTCCGAGGCACGGGAAACCGCTCGCTCCGAGGGCGAGCGCCAGCTGGCCCAGGCCAAGGCGCAGATCGAGCAGGAGATTGCTCAGGCCAAGACGGATCTTCGCGATCACGTCATAACCCTGGCCATTACCGGTGCCAGCCGTGTGCTGGAGCGCGAGGTGGACGCCAAGGCCCACAACGATCTGCTCCAGGACTTGGCCAAACAGCTCTGAGGCGAATTCGATGGCTGCCGACTTCAACACCATCGCACGACCGTATGCCCAGGCGGTTTTCAAGCTGGCGCGTGATAACGGGCAACTCGGTCACTGGTCCGACACACTCGGACTTCTCGCCGCCGTTGCCCGGGATGACCGGGTGCACCCGCTTCTGGCAAGCCCCCGGTTGTCTCCGGGAGAGGCCCAGGAGCTGATCCTGGGAATCTGCGGGGAGCACCTCGACGCCGCTGGGCGCAATCTCGTGCGTCTACTCGCCGAAAAAGGGCGGCTGATCGTTCTGCCGTTCCTAGCGGCGCAGTATGAGGTGCTCCGAGCGACCGAAGAAGGGACGTTGGACGCGACCATTGTTTCGGCCAAGCCGCTGGATGAGCAACTCCAGGCCACGCTCGAAGCGTCTCTGGGTCAACGTCTGCAGCGCAAGGTTCGCCTCATGAGCGAGATCGACGAAACCCTCATGGGTGGTGCGATCATTCGGGCTGGGGATCTGGTAATCGATGGTTCGGTGCGCGGTCGGCTGAATCGCTTGGCGGCGGCCCTGAATCGGTAAGGGGATAACTCCAATGCAACTCAAAGCTTCGGAAATCAGCGATCTCATCAAGCAGCGCATCGAGAATTTCGATGCCGTCGCCGAAGCCCGGAATGAAGGCACGGCCGTTTCGGTACAGGACGGTATCGTGCGCGTCGCGGGGCTGGCGGACGTCATGCAGGGCGAAATGCTCGAATTCCCGCAAGAGACCTACGGCATGGCGCTCAACCTCGAGCGTGATTCCGTCGGCGTTGTGGTCCTTGGGAATTACCGGCACATCTCGGAGGGTGACGCGGTCAAGTGCACTGGCCGTATCCTCCAGGTACCTGTGGGAGAAGCCCTTAAAGGGCGGGTTGTCAACCCGCTGGGTATTCCCATCGACGGCAAGGGCCCCATCGAAACGGACCGTCAGGAGCCGATCGAAAAGGTGGCACCGGGCGTGATCTCACGGCAAAGCGTGGACCAGCCAGTGCAGACGGGGCTTAAGGCGATCGACGCGATGGTTCCCATCGGCCGCGGGCAGCGCGAGCTGATCATCGGTGACCGCCAGACGGGGAAGACGGCCGTCGCCATCGACACGATCATTAACCAGAAGGGCACCGGTGTCACGTGTATCTACGTCGCCATTGGTCAGAAGAACTCCTCCATCGCCAGCGTGGTGCGCAAGCTGGAAGAGCATGGCGCCATGGAGCATACCATTATCGTCGCCGCCGCCGCTGCCGAATCCGCCGCCTTGCAGTACATCGCGCCTTATGCCGGCTGTGCCATGGGCGAGTATTTCCGCGACAATGGCGAGGACGCCTTGATTGTCTATGACGATCTCACCAAGCAGGCGTGGGCCTATCGGCAGGTCTCGCTCCTGCTGCGCCGGCCGCCCGGACGGGAAGCCTATCCGGGTGACGTCTTCTACCTTCATTCCCGGTTGCTGGAGCGCGCGGCACGGGTTAACGCCGACTTCGTGGAGAAGATCACCGACGGACGCGTGAAGGGCAGGACCGGCTCGTTGACAGCGCTGCCGATTATCGAGACCCAGGCTGGTGACGTCTCCGCCTTCGTGCCAACCAATGTTATTTCCATCACCGACGGCCAGATCTTTCTGGAGTCCGACCTCTTCAACGCGGGTGTGCGGCCGGCCATCAACGCCGGGATCTCCGTGTCCCGTGTCGGCGGTGCGGCACAGACGAAAATCATCAAGAAGTTCGGTGGCGGTATCCGGCTGGCGTTGGCGCAGTACCGGGAACTCGCGGCATTCGCGCAGTTTGCGTCCGACCTCGATGAAGCGACCCGGCAGCAGCTCGAGCGCGGGCAAGTGGTCATGGAGCTGATGAAGCAAAAGCAGTACAGCCCATTGCCGATCGCGGAAATGGCGCTGTCGCTGTACGCGGTGAACGAGGGGTATCTCGACGATCTCGAACTCAAGAAGATCGGTGCGTTCGAGTCGGCGGCACACGCCCATATGCGCGCCAACTACCCTGATCTTTGTAAGACCCTCAATGAGACCGGCGACTTCAACGACCAAATCGAAGGGCAGTTGCGTAAGCTCCTGGACGAGTTCAAGTCACAGGGTACCTGGTAAGCCAAGCGAGGTCCGCTGATGTCCGGCGCCAAAGAGATACGCACCAAGATCAAAAGCGTGCAGAACACGCAGAAGATCACGAGCGCCATGGAAATGGTCGCCGCGAGCAAGATGCGCGCCGCCCAGGCGCGCATGCAGGCGTCACGGCCCTATGCGCAGAAGATCCGCAATGTCGTCAGCCACCTGGCGCATGCACAGCCCGAGTATAGGCACCCGTTCATGGCGCAACGCGAGGTCAAACGCGTTGGCTTTATCGTCGTGACCTCGGATCGGGGGCTGTGCGGCGGGCTTAACGCCAACCTGTTCCGCAGGCTCATTCCCGAGCTTCGCAAGTGTGAGCAGCGGGATGTCGAAGTCGACCTGTGCGCCATAGGCAACAAAGGCGCACAGTTCTTGCGGCGGCTGCGTGGTAATCTGGTGGCGCAGGTCACCCACCTGGGCGACACCCCGCACATGGCCGACCTCCTGGGCTCCATCAAGGTGATGCTGGATGCATTTCGGGCTGCCGAGCTCGATCAGGTCTTGCTGGTCTACAACGAGTTCGTCAACACCATGACGCAGGAGCCGCAGGTTGAGACCGTGCTGCCGCTTCCCGCCATGGACGATCCGGTGCTCGACGAGCAGCGCTACAGTTGGGACTACATCTACGAGCCCGACGCGGCGCTGGTACTCGACCAATTGCTGGAGCGCTATGTGGAATCCGTGGTTTACCAGGCCGTGGTCGAGAACATCGCCAGCGAACAGGCCGCGCGTATGGTGGCCATGAAGTCCGCCTCGGATAATGCAGAGAATGTCATCGAGGATCTGCAGCTTGTCTACAACAAGGCGCGCCAGGCAGCTATCACCACGGAGCTGAACGAGATCGTGTCCGGTGCTGCCGCGGTGTGAGGGGCGTACCCAAGCGAATGGCCTTCGCGACAAGAGTGCCTGTGCCGTTTACAAGAATCGTACTTAGAGGAACTGGGGTATGAGCTCAGGAAAAATTGTCCAGATCATCGGCGCTGTGGTGGATATCGAATTTCCCCGTGACGCCGTCCCGAATGTCTATGATGCCCTCGCCGTGGATGACGTCGACCTGGTTCTGGAAGTCCAGCAGCAGACCGGCGACGGGGTCGTCCGCTGCATTGCCATGGGCAGCACGGACGGGCTCAAGCGCGGTCTCGGGGTATCCAACACCGGCAAAGCCATATCCGTGCCCGTGGGTCAGCAGACCCTGGGTCGCATCATGGACGTCCTGGGTCGCCCCATCGACGAGAAGGGCGAAATCGGGCACGAGGAAGAGTGGGGCATTCACCGGAACGCCCCGGTGTATGAGGAGCAGGCCGCCAGCGCCGAACTGCTCGAGACGGGCATCAAGGTCATCGATCTGATCTGTCCCTTCGCCAAGGGCGGCAAGGTCGGCCTGTTCGGTGGTGCCGGCGTTGGCAAAACCGTCAACATGATGGAGCTCATCCGCAATATCGCCATTGAGCACGCCGGTTATTCGGTGTTCGCGGGGGTCGGTGAGCGTACGCGTGAAGGCAATGACTTCTACCACGAGATGACCGAGTCCAACGTGCTGGACAAGGTCGCACTTGTCTACGGCCAAATGAACGAGCCGCCAGGCAACCGCCTGCGTGTCGCCTTGACGGGTCTGACCATGGCGGAGTATTTCCGCGATGAGGGCCGCGACGTGCTGCTGTTCATCGACAACATTTACCGCTACACCCTGGCAGGGCAGGAGGTCTCCGCGCTACTGGGCCGCATGCCCTCGGCCGTGGGCTACCAGCCGACGCTGGCAGAGGAAATGGGTGTGTTGCAGGAGCGCATCACCTCCACAAAGACGGGGTCGATCACCTCCATCCAGGCCGTGTACGTGCCAGCTGACGACCTGACGGACCCGTCGCCGGCCACCACCTTTGCCCACTTGGACGCGACAGTCGTGCTCTCTCGCGACATCGCCTCGCTTGGCATCTACCCCGCCGTGGATCCCCTGGATTCCACCAGTCGCCAGCTGGATCCTCTGGTGATCGGGGACGAGCACTACGACACCGCCCGCGCCGTGCAGGGCACCTTGCAGCGTTACAAGGAACTCAAGGATATCATTGCGATCCTGGGCATGGACGAACTCTCCGAGGAGGACAAGCTCACGGTGAATCGGGCCCGCAAGATCCAGCGCTTTTTGTCACAGCCCTTCTTCGTTGCCGAGGTGTTCACCGGCTCGCCTGGTAAGTACGTCTCCCTCAAGGAGACCATCCGCGGATTTAAGGGTATTGTGGACGGCGAGTATGACCACCTCCCCGAGCAGGCCTTCTACATGGTCGGTACAATCGAGGAAGCCGCCGAGAAGGCGAAGAGCCTGTAAACTGACTCGCATAGGGTGCCCTTATGGCCAATACCATGCATCTGGATATCGTCAGCGCGGAGGAGTCCGTGTTCACCGGGGAGGTGGCGTTCCTGGCGGCACGCGCCACCGAAGGGGAACTGGGCGTCATGCCGCGGCACGCGCCTTTGATGGCGCAGCTGAAGCCGGGCGAAGTCCGCGTGCGCATGCCCGATGGCGACGAGCAGTATTTCTATGTCTCAGGGGGGATGTTGGAAATCCAGCCGCATGTGGTGACGATCCTCGCGGATACGGCGCTTCGCGCCAAGGATATCGACGAAGCCGAAGCCCAGGAAGCCAAGCGGCGGGCCGAGGAAACAATGCGCAGCCGCAGTGCGGAAGTGGACTACGCCCGGGCGCAGACGGAGCTTGCGGCGGCGGCGGCACAGCTGCGAACGCTGCAGAACCTCCGTCGCAAACGCGGCAGCTAGTGCCATGTAACCGGCAAGCAAAAGACAACGAATGTCGGTTACAGGGCACTAGTGTCCCCCTGAAGCTCAGGCTAACTGTCCGGCTACCGATTCGCTTGAGCCGCCGCCTCCGCTTCGCGGACGCGGCGTTTTTAGTTGCAGTCTCGTTCACGGAGCCATAACGATGACGGATGCCGAACGGACTTCGCTGCATGTGATCATCTTGGCCGCGGGTCAAGGGACGCGCATGCGTTCGGCGCTCCCCAAGGTGCTACACGCCCTGGCCGGTCGCCCCTTGCTGCAGCATGTGGTGGAGACAGCGAGTCGGCTGAATCCCGCGGGCATCCACGTAGTGCATGGCCACGGCGGTGAAACCGTCCGCACCGCGCTTTCAGGCGCGAGCGTGACCTGGGTCGAGCAGAGCGAACAGCTGGGCACGGGGCACGCTGTGCAACAGGCCCTGCCGGCGATTCCGGACGAAGCCCTGGTGCTCATCCTCTACGGCGACGTGCCCCTGGTCCGTGCCGATACCATGGCGGAACTGGTGGCCGCTGTGGACGACGGGCCCGCGGTACTGACCGTCAACCTGCCCGACCCGAGCGGTTACGGTCGTATCGTGCGGGACGAGCAAGGGTTCGTAGAGCGCATCGTCGAGCACAAGGATGCGGCACCAGGGGAACTCGCGCTACACGAGACCAACACGGGCCTGCTGGCCGCCTACGCCGGCAGGCTGAGGACATGGCTGCAGCGCTGCAGCAACGACAACGCCCAGGGGGAGTACTACCTCACGGATGTAGTCGCCCTCGCTCGGGGCGACGGATGCCGAGTGAGGGCCGCGCGGGCTTCAGATCCGGCGGAGGTCGCCGGGGTCAATGACCGCGTGCAGCTCCAGGCCGCCGAGCGGGCTTACCAGCACCGCCAAGCCGAGACGCTGATGCGCGACGGGCTCGCGCTAATGGATGCCGGGCGTTTCGACCTTCGTGGCGAACTCAGTTTCGGGCGTGATTGCAGCATCGATATCGGCGTTGTCATGGAGGGCCGTGTCGTCCTGGGTGCGGACGTGCGTATCGGAGCCTATACCGTCCTCAAGGACGTCGTGATCGACGACGGCGCGCGGATTGACTGCCATTGCGTGCTCGAGCAAGCACGGGTGGGCCGCAACGCCAGGGTTGGCCCCTATGCCCGGCTTCGTCCCGGGGCCGAGCTCCAGGAAGATGCCCGCGCCGGTAACTTCGTGGAGATCAAGCAGGCGGTCATCGGGCCCGGCAGCAAGGTTAACCACCTCAGCTATATCGGCAATGCCGTACTCGGCGGTGATGTAAACGTCGGCGCCGGTACCATCACCTGCAACTATGATGGCGTCGCGAAGCACCGCACGACGATTGGCGACGGCGCCTTCATCGGTTCAGGAACACAGCTGGTGGCGCCGGTCACCGTCGCACCCGGGTCCGTACTGGGCGCCGGAACAGTGCTGACCCGCGACACCGAAGCCGATAGCCTGACGATCACCCGGGCGCCGCAGAAGAGTGTGCCTGGCTGGGCGCGCCGTCGCCGCTAGGGCGGATGCCCGTGGTTGACGTACCCCAGGTCAAACACAATGATGAAGACGCACGCTTTAGGCTGCAGAATCAACTTGCAAACGGAGTTCGCCGATGTTTACCCATGTTGTTGTTGCTGCCCATTTCGCGTCGGCGTCGTCCGGACTCTTCGAGGATCTTGAGGAACTCCGGCGGCTCGGCACGCAGGAAATCACTGTGGTGGACGTCCTGCTGTCCCACCTTTCAGATACCCAGAATGAGGCCAACCGCCGCGAAGCGCGGCGGCACCTGGAGGAAGAGAAGAGCACCCTCGCGCGGGCGGGTTTCCGCGTTAATGTGGAACTGCGCACCGGTCAACCAGCCCACGAGCTATCCACCATTGCCCGCGCCCGCGGTGCGTCGCTGATTCTTGTCGGCACGCGGGGAGAGGGTCATTTTCGCGAATTCTTCCGCGGATCCACGGTGCTGCAGCTGATCCGCAAGACCCAAACGCCGACTCTGGTCGAACCCGTGCTCGAGCCCACGCACGGTTTGACTGTTCGCGGGTTCCGCTCCGTGCTGCTGGGCACGGACTTCTCCAGTTCGTGTTTTGAAGCGGAGCGCCATGCAGCCGAGCTGGTAGCGTATTGCGAAAAGCTTGTGCTCTGCCACGTCCTCGAGGATGATGCGGTGGAGGCCCTGGGCGAAGAGGCGGCGCGCAGCGACGCCGAGCAGCGGCTGGGGGCCCTGGCCGAGCAGTTTGTCAATGAACGCGACCGCGTGGTCACCCGCATTGAACGGGGCAACCCGTCCCGCAGGCTCAACGAGGTGGCCGAAGAGGAAGGCAGTACGATGTTAATCGTGGGCAAGCGGGGTCGCAGCCCAATCCGCGAGCTGATGCTCGGCAGCACGGCGGAGAAGGTCGTGCGGCGTGCGAATCGGTCTGTCCTGTTGGTACCCCGGATGGGCCTGATCTAACAGAAGGGAGTCTGTCTAATGTGTGGAATCGTCGGTGCAGTTGCTGAAAGGGAAGTCTCGCGAATCCTGCTCGAGGGGCTGAAACGGCTTGAGTATCGCGGTTATGATTCGGCCGGCATGGCGATTCTGGACCCTGCCACGGGTATCTCCCGGCGCCGGGCCGTGGGCAAGGTGGAGGCCCTGGAGGCCGCGCTTGCCGAGGAGCCGCTGCGCGGCACCACGGGGATCGCCCATACCCGGTGGGCGACCCACGGCCGACCGACCGGTGCCAACGCCCATCCGCACATGGCACGGTCGGAGGTGGCGATCGTCCACAACGGCATCATCGAGAACTACGAAGCGTTGCGCCGGGATCTCGAGCGCCAGGGATACGCGTTCGAGTCTGAGACCGACACCGAGGTGGTGGTCAACCAGATCCATCAGCAACTCGTCGCCGGCCGGGATCTCCTGAGTGCGGTGCAGGCGACCGTGGACGGTCTCGACGGTGCATTTGCCCTCGGCGTCATCTCTGCCGCTGAGCCGGATCGGCTGGTGGCCGCCCGGCGCGGCAGTCCCCTGGTCATCGGCATCGGCATCGGTGAGAATTTCATTGCCTCGGATGTGTTTGCCCTTCTCCCGGTGACCCAGCGTTTCATTTTTCTCGAGGAAGGCGATGTCGCGGATATTCGCCGGCAGGGGCTCACCATCTACGGTGCCGACGGGCAGCCCGTCGAGCGCCCGATGCGGGTCTCCGAAGTCTCGCCGGATGCCGTCGAACGGGGCGGCTATCGGCACTTTATGCTCAAGGAGATCCACGAGCAGTCCTGGGCACTGGCGGAGACCCTGGAGGGGCGGTTGTCCCGCGATCGGGTCCTGCCGGAGATTTTCGGCCCGGACGCCCGGCCGATCTTCGATGCGGTGCGCCGCGTCCAGATTGTCGCCTGTGGCACGAGCTACCATGCGGGACTCATCGCCCGTTACTGGTTCGAGGCCCTCTCCGGGGTCCCGTGCGACGTGGAGGTGGCGAGCGAATTCCGCTATCGGCGCCACGTGGTCTCCGAAGGCACCCTGTTTGTCACCATTTCCCAGTCCGGTGAAACCGCCGATACGCTTGCCGCACTGCGCGAAGCGAAGCAGCTGGGCTATGCCGCCAGCCTTGCCATCTGCAACGTGGCCGAGAGTTCGTTGGTGCGCGAATCGGATCTTGTGCTAATGACCCGGGCCGGCCCGGAGATTGGGGTGGCCTCCACCAAGGCGTTCACCACCCAGCTGGCCGGCCTGCTGCTTCTGGTCGCCGCCCTGGGCCGGCGGCATGCGCTGGACGCCGAGGCCGAGCGGCGGCTCGTAGAAGCCCTGCACGACCTCCCCGCAGCGGTGGAGCGGGTGCTGGCGCTCGAGCCTCGTATTGCGGAGCTGGCGGAGCGCTTCATCGATAAGCGCCACAGCCTGTTTCTCGGTCGCGGTACGCACTACCCGGTCGCACTGGAGGGTGCCCTGAAGCTCAAGGAAATCTCCTATATCCACGCCGAGGCTTACCCCGCAGGCGAACTCAAGCACGGGCCGCTGGCGCTGGTGGACGCGGAGATGCCGGTGGTCGCCGTGGCGCCGAACGACGAGCTCCTGGAAAAGTTGAAGTCCAACCTGCAAGAGGTCCAGGCCCGCGGTGGGGAGTTGCTGGTTTTCGCCGATGACGCCGTGCAATTCACGGAACGCCCCGGCCTGACGGTGCTCTCCGTCCCGGGTACGGACGAGGTGGTGGCTCCACTGGTTTTCACTGTCCCGCTCCAGCTGCTGGCTTACCACGTTGCCGTCCTCAAGGGCACAGATGTGGATAAGCCCCGCAACCTCGCCAAGTCGGTGACCGTGGAATAAGCAACACATCCGACACTGCCGGGACACCCCCCAGTGCCGTGCTCGACGACGTCGCGGTCATGGCGATTGGCCGGCCACTTGGGGGCTGGCAATGCTGGGCAGCGCACCGTGGTGTGGTGACGTCCGGCGCAACCGCGCGGGGGCTCGGCACAATTCCTGGAACGCGGGTTCACCACGGCAGTCCCGGTCACCTGCCGAACCTGCTCGCACTTGCTACACTGCGTGCCCATGGACGTATCCGATATTCTCGACCCGCTCAACGACGCTCAGCGGCAAGCGGTGAGTGCCCCCCTGGGCCAGAATCTCGTGCTGGCCGGTGCCGGCAGCGGCAAGACCCGTGTGCTCGTGCACAGGGCCGCGTGGCTCGGCCGGGTTGCCAATGCGCCGCCCTTTAGCATCATGGCCGTGACCTTTACCAACAAGGCGGCGGCGGAGATGCGCGGTCGCATCGAAAGTCTGCTGGGCTACTCCGCCGCCGGCATGTGGACCGGCACGTTCCACGGACTCTCCCATCGTCTCCTGCGCCGCCACTGGCGTGAGGCCAGGCTGCCCGAGACGTTTCAGATCCTCGATGCCGAGGACCAGCGCCGTTTGGTCAAGCGGGTCATGCGGGCGCTGGAGATTGACGAGGGCCGTTTCCCCGTCCGCCAGATCCAGGGCTATATCAACGCCCGCAAGGACGATGGCCAGCGCGCCGCCGATATCGGCGAGGGCCATGACCCTTACACCGACCGCCTGGTGCGCGCGTATGCAGCCTATCAGGAGGCCTGCGAGCGCACGGGCCAGGTTGACTTTGCCGAGCTGCTGCAACGCAGCTTCGAACTGCTACGGGACAATGCCGGGCTGTTGAGGCACTATCGCGAGCAGCTCCGGCACGTGCTGGTGGACGAGTTCCAGGACACCAACGGCATCCAGTACGCTTGGCTGCGGCTGCTCGCCGGTGAGGACGCCGACCTGTTCGTCGTCGGTGATGACGATCAGTCCATCTACGGCTGGCGCGGCGCCCGCGTCGAGAATATCCGGCAGCTGGGCCGCGATTATCCCGGCATCAAGGTGATGCGCCTGGAGCAGAATTACCGCTCCAGCGGTACGATCCTCACCGCTGCCAACGCACTCATCGCCCATAACAGCGCGCGCATGGGCAAGACCCTGTGGACTGAAGGCGCCGACGGTGATGCCATCGCTGTGTACGCGGCTTTTAATGAACTCGACGAGGCCCGCTACGTGGTGGAGCGCCTGGCGAGCCTGATGGAGGAAGGGTTTGCGCGTCGGGAGATGGCCATTTTGTATCGCTCCAACGCCCAGTCCCGCGTGTTCGAGGAAGCGCTGCTGGCACGCGGGCTGCCCTACCGGGTCTACGGTGGGCCGCGCTTCTTTGAGCGGGCGGAGATCAAGGATGCGCTGGCCTACCTGCGCCTGATCGACAACCGCGATGATGATCCGTCGTTCGAGCGCGTGGTCAACACGCCCGCCCGGGGCATTGGTAACAAGACCGTGGATACCTTGCGGGAGCAGGCCCGGAGGCGTGGTGTGAGCCTGTGGTCCGCCGCGCAGGCCGCCATTGCCGATCGCAGCCTACCGGCGCGGGCCGCGGCGGCGATGGCCCGGTTTCTGGCGCTCGTCGAGGCGCTGGCGGAGGAAGCGAGCGAGCAGCCCCTCGCGGAGCGCATCGACGTGGTGATACGCGGTTCCAGCCTGCGCGAACTCTTCCGCAAGGAAGGCGGTGAACGCGGCGAATCCCGCCTCGAGAACCTCGCCGAACTCGTCACCGCCGCGCGCCACTTTGAGCAGGAATGGGCCGATGACGAGGCCACGGACGTGCTCACCGCGTTTCTCTCCCATGCGGCCCTGGAGTCCGGCGAGGGCCAGGCAGACGCCTGGGAGGACTGTGTTCAGCTCATGACCTTGCATGCCGCCAAGGGCCTTGAGTACCCCGTGGTGTTTCTGACCGGGCTCGAGGAAGGGCTTTTTCCGCACCGGATGTCGGCAGACCACGCCGACCGGCTCGAGGAGGAACGTCGCCTGTGCTACGTCGGCCTCACGCGCGCCCGTCAGCACGCCGTGCTCACCTGGGCGGAGAAACGTCGCCTGCACGGCAAGGAACACTTCGGTGCGCCGTCGCGGTTTCTCAACGAACTTCCGGCGGACTGCCTCCAGCACGTGCGCCCGCGAATGACGGTCAGCCGCCCCCAGATGGCGGTGCGCTCCGGGCTGGAAGGCACCGACGCCAGCCAGGCGCCCGCATTCCGCCTGGGTCAGCGCGTGCGCCATCCCAAGTTCGGTGACGGAATCGTGCTGCAGTACGAGGGTCAGGGGCCGAGTGCCCGGGTGCAGGTGAATTTCAGCGACGCCGGCACCAAGTGGCTGGTGGCGGCGTACGCGAAGCTCGGCGGCCTTTAGCCGCCGTGCAATCCACTGCTTACAAATCCAACAGAATCTCGCGTTCTCGGGCGGAGGGCTCGAAGCCGCGATCCTCGTAGTGATCGAATATGGCGTCTACCACGGCTTTGGGTTCCTCCACCACATGGAAAAGCCCCATGTCCTCGGCATTGATGGTGCCCTCGCCCACTAGCGTATCGCGGAACCAGCTGATCAGTCCGCGCCAGAATGGCTCGTGCACCAGAATGATGGGAATGCGCCGGGTTTTGCCCGTTTGTACCAAGGTGAGGATCTCGGCTAGCTCGTCCAGGGTGCCGAAGCCCCCGGGCAGCACGACATAGGCCGAAGCGTACTTGACGAACATCACCTTGCGCGAAAAGAAATGCCGGAAGTTCAGGCTGATGTCCTGGTAGGGGTTGCCCCCTTGCTCCATGGGCAGCTGAATGTTCAGTCCGATGCTCGGCGCCTTACCCTGGTAAGCGCCCTTGTTGGCCGCTTCCATGATTCCAGGTCCACCGCCGCTGACCACGGAGAAACCGGCCTCGGAGAGCTGTCGGGACGTCTCCTCCGCCAAAGCGTACCAGGGATGATTTGGGGGTGTGCGTGCCGAGCCGAATACACTGACCGACGGTTTGATCTGCGCCAGGCGTTCGAACCCCTCCACGAATTCCGCCATAACCTGGAAGATTTTCCAGGACTCTCGGGTCATGAGCGAGTCGTTGATGGGTGCGCGCCCTGTGAACTTATCAGGTGTGATCATGATTTACTGGTGGCTCCCGGCCGTTGTGCGCAGATTAAAGTGCGCGGGCGTGATGACGACAACCGTGAGCCGTGCACGGCTCCGATTATCCCTCCATTATGTAACATGGAACACGGTGGTGGCATCCGGCTCGGTTCCACGGCAGCCGCCCTTCGTACAAGAGCAAACCAATTTAACAGGAGGTGATATGCGAGCCATGCAACAGCTGCTCCTTGCAGTGCTGGTTGTGGCACTGCCCGCTGGGGCACATGCCGGGCTTACTGGGGTGGGCGTTGGTGCGGGTATCTGGAACCATGATCCCCGTGGCCACGTTGCGAGCGAAGGCGATCGCGCCGATGTGGAAGACGCCTTGCAAATCGGATCCGAGCGTGGGTTTTTCGTCTGGGCGGATCTGCGCCACGCCGTGCCGGTGCTGCCGCGTCTAAAATTTCAGTACACGCCCCTGCGCCTGACCGGCAGCGGCACGGCGAGTCGCAATTTCCGCTTCGCGGGCGTTACTTTCGACGGCGAGACGAACGTGGGCTCGGAAATCGAGCTGGATCAGACGGACATGATCCTGTATTGGTCGCCCTGGCGCCTGCTTGCGGACATCGACGTTGGAGTCAACGTCAAGTACCTCGACGGCTTGGTGGAGGTCGAGGATCGCGACAGCGGCGATCGCGCGCGTGTGTCGTTCAGCGGCCCACTGCCCATGCTCTACGGGCGCACCGAAGTCCGGTTTCCGGGAACCGGCTTCTTTGGCGGCGGCGAGGGCAGCCTGCTCGCCTATGACGGTCACCGCATCCTGGACCTGACCCTGCGCCTGGGCTACCGCGCCGGGTATGGCGTCGGTTCCCTGGCATTGGAAGGCGGCTGGAAACACCAGAGCATTCGACTCGACGACTTTGACGACCTGGACGCGGACATGACCGTCGAGGGGCCGTACTTGGGCGTCGCCGCCCGCTTTTGAACGGACGAGACTGTATGGCAGAGCGCAGCCCGAGTCAGCCCCTGGTACTCGTGGATGGGTCCTCGTACCTGTATCGTGCGTTCCACGCCTTGCCACCATTGACGACCTCCGACGGTGAGCCCACGGGGGCCGTCTACGGGGTGGTCAGCATGCTGCGCAAGCTGCTCGACGACTACGACCCAAGCCATATCGCGGTGGTCTTCGATGCTCCCGGGCGCACCTTCCGGGACGACCTCTTCGAGGCATACAAGGCCAACCGCCCCAGCATGCCGGATGACCTGCGCCCGCAGGTGGATCCGCTCAAGCGCATCGTCCGGGCCCTGGGGTTGCCGCTGGTCGAGATTGGCGGGGTTGAGGCGGACGATGTCATCGGTACCCTGGCCCGCCAAGCCGAGGCCGACGGCTGGGATGTGGTGATCTCCACGGGTGACAAGGACATGGCGCAGCTGGTGAGCGACCGCATCACCTTGCTCAACACGATGAGCGGCACCAACCTGGATGCGCCCGGGGTGCGCGAGAAATTCGGCGTATCACCGGAGCGCATCATCGATTACCTGGCGCTCGTGGGCGATACTTCCGATAACATCCCCGGAGTCCCCAAAGTCGGTCCGAAGACGGCGGCGAAATGGCTGCAGGCCTACGGCGATCTCGACGGCGTCGTGGCCCATGCCGAGCAGATCAAGGGCAAGGTCGGCGAAAGCCTGCGCGAGCACCTGGACGAGCTGCCCCTGGCCAAGGAGCTGGCGACCATCCGCTGCGACCTGGATCTGGACCGCTCGCCGGTGGAGTTGACCCGGGGCGAGCCGGACATTGCCACGCTACGCGAGCTCTACCGCCTACATGAGTTCTCCGGCTTGCTCTCCAAGCTCGGCGCCGACCGCGCCGGCGAGAGCGATCGCGCGGAGCCGATGGGGCAGTACAGCATGGTGACCGAGCAGGCGGAGCTCGACGCCTGGCTTGCGCGGCTGCAGGAGGCGCCGCTCTTTGCGTTTGACCTGGAGACGAACAGCCTGGACTACATGCGCGCCCGCATTGTGGGGCTCTCCTTCGCCGTCGCGGCGGATGAGGCGATCTACGTACCCGTGGCCCACGACGGCCCCGGCGCCGGCGATCAGCTCGACCGCGAGCACGTCCTCGGCGCCCTGCGGGCGTTGCTGGAAAATCCCCAACGAGCCAAGCTCGGCCAGAATCTCAAGTACGACATGAGTGTGCTGGCCAACCACGGGATTCACCTGCAGGGCATTCGCCACGACACCATGCTGCAGTCCTATGTGCTCGATAGCACCGCCACCCGGCATGATATGGATTCCCTGGCCCTGAAATACCTCGGCCGCGGGACCATCAAGTACGAGGACGTGGCTGGCAAGGGCGCGAAACAGCTCACCTTCAACCAGGTGGACCTTGAGCAGGCCACCGCGTATGCCTGTGAGGACGCGGACATCACCCTGCAGCTCCATGCGGTGCTCTGGCCCCGAGTCCAGGCCATCCCGTCGCTACGGAGTGTGTACGAAGACATCGAGATCCCCTTGCTGCCGGTGCTCTCGCGCATGGAGCGCCACGGCGTGCTGGTGGATCGGGATTTGCTGCGGGTGCAAAGCGGCGAACTCGCCGAGGCCATGCGCGAATTGGAACAGGCCGCTCACGAGGCGGCCGGTGGGGCGTTCAATCTGGGCTCGCCCAAGCAGATCCAGGAAATTCTCTACGAGCGTCAGGGTTTGCCCGTGCTGCAGAGAACACCCAAAGGCCAGCCGTCCACCGCCGAGTCCGTGCTGCAGGAACTGGCTGCAGACTACGAACTCCCGCGGCTCATCATTGAGCATCGCGGACTGTCCAAGCTCAAGTCCACGTATACCGACAAGCTGCCGCAGATGGTCAACCCCGACACCGCTCGGGTGCACACCTCGTATCACCAGGCGGTGACTGCGACCGGGCGGTTGTCCTCCAGCGATCCCAACCTGCAGAACATCCCCGTGCGTACTCCGGAGGGCCGGCGGATACGCAAGGCGTTTATTGCCACGACAGGCTACCGCCTCATGGCCGCCGACTACTCCCAGGTGGAACTGCGCATCATGGCCCATCTGTCGGGTGATCGCACCTTGCGACGGGCCTTCGAGGAGCGCCAGGACATCCACCGCGCCACCGCCGCCGAGGTCTTCGGTGCCGCGCCGGATCAGGTCACCGACGAGCAGCGCCGCGCCGCCAAGGCCATTAACTTCGGCCTCATCTACGGCATGTCCGCCTGGGGCCTTGCGCGGCAGATCGGCGTCGAGCGGGGCGAGGCGCAGCGGTACGTGGATCTCTACTTCGACCGCTTCCAGGGTGTTAAGGCGTACATGGACCGCACCCGCACGCAGGCGCACGCGCAGGGCTATGTGGAGACGGTCTTCGGCCGGCGGCTCTACCTGCCGGAGATCAACTCCAGCAACCAGCAGCGTCGCCAGTACGCCGAACGCACCGCGATCAACGCCCCCATGCAGGGGAGCGCCGCGGACATCATCAAGCGCGCCATGATCCGGGTGGACCAATGGTTGCAGGACGATGAGCCGGATGTGCTGATGGTCATGCAGGTCCATGACGAGCTGGTCTTCGAGGTGCCGGAGCACGAAGCGGAAGCCGTCGGCGGGCGCATCAGGCAACTCATGATGGGGGCTGCGACACTGGCGGTGCCGCTGGAGGTGGATATCGGGGTGGGGAACAACTGGGACGAGGCGCATTGAAGGGGGCAGTGCCAGCGGTTAAGTGCTACGTTGTCAGTGCGGTACCGGAATGCTCGGCGACCGACAGCGACTGCGCCGGCGGGGTGTAAAAAAGAAAAGGCCCCGGCTCTCGGGGGGAAAGACCGGGGCCAACGAGCGACCCTGGGGTGGGTCGCGTAAGCCCGCTCAACATACAGGGGGGGAGAGCGGGCAGCGCCGGGCACTGGCGCACTGATTCAGACCGTGCGCGTACACTGAAGTTCCCGTTACGCTCGAAAGTTCGACCACCGCAGAAGCGCGTATTGGTCCGTGCAGAACGGGGAGCCGCAGTGCGCCTACCCGTCGGCGGACCTCTGGAACCACGCATCCAGCACCGCCCGGGCGTCCTCCACGCCCGTGTGCCGGGTGGCCGAGAACAGCTGCGTGGTGGCCGCAGGAAACTCCGCGTCCAGCGCCAGGCGCACGCCGTGCAGCGCGTCTGCGGCCGCACCCCGTCTCAGCTTGTCGGCCTTGTTGAGGAGAATATGGACCGGTAGACCCGCGTGATGGCACCAGGCGAGCATCTGGCGGTCGAAATCCCTCAGTGGGTGGCGAATATCGACGATCAGCATCAGGCCGCGCAATGCCTGCCGGTGGGCGAAATAGGCGGGCAGGACACGGTCCCAGTGCGCCTTGATGGCCACTGGTACCTTGGCGTAGCCGTAACCGGGGAGATCGATCAGCGCGCGCAAATCGTCCAGACGGAAGACATTGATCAGTTGCGTGCGCCCCGGAGTCTTACTGGTACGCGCCAGGCCCTTCTGGCCGGTGATTGCGTTGAGGGCACTGGACTTGCCCGCGTTCGAACGGCCGGCAAACGCGACTTCGATGCCGGTGTCCGGGGGCAGTTGAGTGAGTTGATTTGCGCTTTTGAAGAACGCGGCCTGGGTATAGCGGCTTGCCATGACGATGAGGCCTCTGTCGGCGTGTCCCGGTCGCGCGTATGCTACAGCGCGCGACGTCGGGCTTAAATTGACCGATGCCGGGGTGGCTGGTATAACAACCCATCAATTTGTCCTCAGCGTGGGGTGCCGCTTCCAGTTGGGATTGATCGCTTGCACGGCACGGGAAGGCCGGCACCAGACGCGTGTGTTCAGAGCTTCCGCTTCGCCAGGAGTACGCATCAATGAGCAACTGGATCAAGGTTGTCATCGCCGCTGCGGCGCTGCTCGCCACCCCGTTCCTGCAGGCGGGCGACATCTCCCGCGGGGAAGATCTGTCCGAGCCTTGTGCTGCATGTCACGGCGCCGACGGCAACAGTACGAACCCGGAGTGGCCGAATATCGCCGGGCAGGGCGAGCGCTACCTGTACGAGCAGCTGCGTGCCTACCAGACCGGCGACCGGGACAACGCGGTCATGGCCGGGCAGGTGGAAGATCTCGACGATCAGGACATGCGTGACCTCGCTGCCTACTACGCCTCGCTGGAGCCCGGTGTCGCTGGCGGTGTTGACCCCGACCTCAAGGACGCCGGGGAATCCATCTATCGGGGCGGTATTCCGGACAAGGGTGTGGCGGCTTGCACCGCCTGTCACGGACCGGCAGGTGGAGGCATGCCGGGCGCCGGCTATCCGCAGGTGGGTGGTCAGCATGCGCAGTACACCGCCGAGCAGCTGAGGAAATATCGGGCTGGCGAGCGCGACACGGACCGTAACCGCATGATGCGTGATGTCGCCGAGCGTCTCTCGGACGAGGAGATCCAGGCCGTTTCATCTTACATTTCGGGCCTTCACAAGCGCTCGGATTGACGACGACCCCGTGTGGCATCCTCCGCCACCGGGGGCAGCGATATCAAGCCTGCCGGCGCCCCCGCCGGCAGGCACAATGGCGCCTTTGTGATAGCCACCATGATCGTCGTGGCCAACCTGGTGTCCTGTAACCGAAATCCCGAGACCTGGCGGCGGCGGGGCCTGCGCACCGCAGTGGTCCTGGACGATTCCATACAAGGACATTCCCCTGAGGTTCGCGTGCTTCGCCGCGGCCACCATCGTGGGTGCGCTTTAGGCCGCCGAGAGCCTGGGGCGGGACGCCCATGGCGCGGTGGGCCGTTGCCGGCTTGTTGGTGGTGACGTTCACGTCCCTGGGTGTCAATATATTCCTCAGCGGTCTCCATTGGCACGGCGAGTTCTGAGGCGGGTTCGGAACAGTGGCCCGGATTCGCGGTCCGAACTGTGGACGGCCTTCTGCCGGGGGCGGGCTTCTACCGGCGGCATGCCGAAAAAAATACAGGAGGCAATCCGATGTCCAGATTACGTAGCTTTTTGGCCGCATTGTTACTCGCGCCCGCCGTGGCCCTTGGTCAGTCGTTTCAGGCCGGCCAGGACTATCAGGTTCTCGATGAGCCCCAGGCGACAGAGGTGGAGGATCGGGTCGAGGTCCGGGAGTTCTTCTCTTACGCCTGCCCGCACTGCCACACCTTCAAGCCGCTCATCCAATCACTCATGGATGATCTCGGGGACAAGGCACAACTCGTGCACACCCCGGTGGTGTTCGCTCAGGGCTGGGAGCCACTGGCCAAGGCCTATTTCACCGCCGAGTCCCTGGGTGCGGTATCTGACACCCATGGCGCATTGTTCCACGCCGTGCACATCGACAACCGCCAACTTGGCAATGCCGATGCCATTGCCGAGGTCATGGCGGAGCAAGGTATTGCCGAGGAAGACTTCCATGACGCCTGGAACTCATTCAGCGTTGATGCCGATATGCGCCGCGGCGAACGGATTGCCCGTGCCTATGGCGTGCGCAGCACACCAACGGTGGCTGTGGCCGGTCGATATGTGGTCGATGTTCGGGCTGCGGGTGGACAAGAGCGGATGGTCGAGATCATCCGTTTTCTGGTGGAGAAGGAATACGAAGACGCACAGTGACCGAGCAACGCGTGATGGAGCAACTCGCTGCAACGTTGCCACAGGATACGTCTCCGGCTGCACACAGGGACCCGGCCAGGTTGCGGTTGCTCACCTATAATGTCCAGGCCGGCATCCAGAGCAGCCATTACGCCCACTATTTGACGCGGAGCTGGCAACACCTCTTCCCCCACGCGGATCGACCG
>NZ_SKOG01000008.1 GCF_007120195.1 Aquisalimonas sp. | reverse complement strand
GATCAGACCCGGTGCCATGGCAGGACTGCACGCCATACCCGTAGGGCGGGTTAGCGCAGCGTAACCCGCCGTCGATAACATCGCGCCGCGGGCGCGCAACTCAACCTGCGCCTGTGCGCCTCAACCTGCGCCTGTGCGCCTGCGGCGCGGTTTGTTTGACGGTGCATTACGCTCGCGCTAATGCACCCTACTCCCTTCGATCAGACCCGGGGCCATGTCAGGACTCCACCACGTACCCACCGCGGGAGTGATGGCCCGGAGCCAGCGCCAACGGCAGATCGGCAAAATTAGAACTGCTGCTAACCGAGGGTTCGAATCCCACGGGTCCATGACCTTTCCTGAGCGGGGCCTGAAGCCCCGCTCAGGAAAGGTGGCGGAGAGGGAGGGATTGCTGCGGCGCTCCGCGCCTGGCCCTGCGGGTCGTTGCCGCTGCGCGCCAACGACCGGCTCCGCTTCGCTACGCCGTCGAACCCTATTGTTTAATCGAGGGTTCGAACCCCCGGGGTCCATGACCTTTCCTGAGCGGGGCCTGAAGCCCCGCTCAGGAAAGGTGGCGGAGAGGGAGGGATTCGAACCCTCGATGGGCAGTACCCATACTCCCTTAGCAGGGGAGCGCCTTCAGCCACTCGGCCACCTCTCCGGAACTGCACCGTTGGCGGGATTTCCCGCCAACGGTCAAGCGCAGTAGGCTACGGGATTTCGCCTCCGGGGTAAACCCACTAGACTACCTCCTTACGGGTCTGTGCCCGAGGCTCAATTGGCCCCGGGAACGCTCTTGTCATCTTCGTTCTCATGCCGAATGCGTTCGTAGATCTCCTCCCGATGCACGGACACGTTCTTGGGCGCGTTCACGCCGATACGTACCTGGTTTCCTTTAACTCCAAGTACGGTGACGGTGACTTCGTCACCAATCATCAGCGTCTCGCCAACCCGTCTGGTCAGAATGAGCATTGCCTCTCTCCTAAAGTCCACTGGCCCCCGCTACGCTGGTTTTAGCACCAGACGTTTTCCACGTTGACGCAATCTAGAAATCTCGTCGCAGCCTCCTCAAACCGCAAACCAAGACTCCGTAGTTACACGTGGACCCGCGGTTCCCCTTTCGAGTTTCAACGGTTCGCATCCCGCGCAACCGCCACCATCAGTCAAGCACCAACAACGCCACGGAAACCACCAACAAGCGGTGGCTGTCACCTTCCGTGACTCCACCGGCAGCCGGTTCAGGCCACCGATGACGACGCGGACCATCAACTCAATGAACCGCTACCGCTTTTGCCCTCCACACTAATGTTCGAGTCTTCGTCGTCCAGCTCAAACGCCGTATGTAAAGCCCGTACACCGAGCTCGAGGTATTTCTCGTCGATCACCACCGAAATCTTGATCTCGGAGGTGGAGATCATCTGGATATTGATACCTTCCTGCGCCAGGGCCTTGAACATCGTGCTGGCCACACCGGCATGCGACCGCATGCCCACACCGACGAGGGAGAGCTTGACGATCTTGGTATCGCCGAAGATCTCGCGCGCGCCCAACTCGTCGTTGATTGCCTGCAGGATCTTGAGCGTTTTCTCGTAATCGTTGCGGTGGACCGTGAACGTAAAGTCCGTCAGCCCACTCTGGCTGATGTTCTGCACGATCATGTCCACTTCAATGTCAGCCTCGGACACAGGCCCTAGAATCCGGCCGGCAATGCCGGGCTGATCGGGGACGCCCAGCATGGTGAGCTTGGCCTCGTCACGATTGAACGCGATTCCGGAAATCAGGGGCTCTTCCATGTTCTCATCCTCATACGTAATCAGCGTACCGGGGCCATCATCGAAGCTGGAACGCACCCGCAAGGGCACATGGTATTTACCTGCAAACTCCACTGCCCGAATTTGCAGGATCTTCGAGCCGAGGCTCGCCATCTCCAGCATTTCCTCGAAGGTGATCCGGTCGAGGCGGCGTGCCTTGGACACGACCCGGGGGTCCGTCGTGTAGACGCCGTCCACGTCGGTGTAGATTTCGCACTCGGTCGCCCCCAAGGCGGCGGCCAGCGCAACGGCGGTGGTATCGGAGCCGCCGCGACCGAGGGTCGTAATGGCGCCGGTGGAATCCACCCCCTGGAAGCCGGCGATGACCACGATTCGGCCCTCCTTAAGATCCTGCGTCACCACCTGGGCGTTGATTTCCTGGATCCGCGCCTTGCTGTGCGCGCTGTCCGTGAGAATCTGCACCTGCGCGCCGGTGTAACACCGCGCCGCATGACCCTGCTTCTCGATGGCCATGGCGAGCAGGGCAATTGTGACCTGCTCGCCGGTTGAGAGCATCATATCGAGCTCGCGAGCGGGCGGGTTCGGGTTCATGGACTTCGCCAGTTCCACGAGCCGGTTGGTCTCGCCGCTCATGGCGGAGACGACAACAACGACATTATTGCCCGCCTCCTTGGTCTTGATGACCTTGCGCGCGACCTCCTCGATGCGCTCGATGGAGCCCACGGAGGTTCCGCCATATTTCTGCACGATCAGAGGCATCAGTCCCTATACCTGTTTGTCGCTATCAGTTCAGTCCGGCTGTTACGGCCAACGCTCAATGCAACCGCTCCCGCACCCACTCGGGCACGGATTTCATGGCATCGGGTAGCCGCTCGGGCTGCGTGCCACCGGCTTGGGCCATATCCGGCCGGCCACCACCGCGACCACCGACCTGCTCGGCGACGGCGTTGACTAAATCGCCGGCCTTGACCCGATCTGTAAGGTCACTGGTCACGCCAGCCACCAGGCGCACCTTCTCGCCCTCCACCGTCGCCAGCACGACCGCAGCGCTGACGAGCCTGTTCTTCAGCTGGTCGACTGTATCGCGGAGCGACTTCGCATCACCGCCTTCGAGCATCGAGGCCACGACCTGAATGCCATTGACGTCCACTGCGGAGCCCACCAGATCGCCGCCGGCCTGGCTGGACAATTTCTGCTTCAAACGTTCCAGTTCTTTCTCGGCCAGCCGGTTTCTCTCCAGAAGCTGTTCCAGGCGTACCTGGATATTCTCAGGGCTGGCGCGCAGCATCTCGGCGACTCGACCGACCGCGGCGGTCTGCGCTTCCACCCACTCCACGGCTCTGGCACCGGTGATGGCCTCGATGCGGCGAACCCCGGCGGCGACACCGCCTTCGTCGACGATCTTAAACAGCCCGATATCTCCCGTGCGCTGGACATGGGTGCCGCCGCAGAGCTCGGTGGTGAGCTCGCCGAAGCGAACCACGCGCACGACGTCCCCGTACTTTTCGCCGAACAGGGCCATGGCCCCCATGTCGATGGCCTGCCGATAGGGCATGACCCGGATATCCGCCGTTTCATTCATGCGGATGCGGGCGTTGACGATCTGCTCAATGCGCGTCAATTCCTCCCGATCGATGGGTTCGGGGTGGGAAAAGTCAAAGCGCAACCGATCAGGCGCTACCAGCGATCCCTTCTGATGCACATGCGTGCCCAGGCGTTCGCGCAGCACGGCATGGAGCAGGTGCGTCGCAGTATGGTTGAGCTGCGTGGCGGCGCGGCGCTCGGCATCTACAGTGGCCCGGAGCGTTTGCCCGGGCTCGATGGCGCCTTGGCAAACGACGCCCAGATGGCCAATTGCCTCGCCCTGCCGGACGGTGTCTTCCACCTCAAAGCGCACGCCGGCCGCCGTGAGCACACCCCTGTCACCGACCTGCCCCCCCGACTCGGCGTAAAACGGTGTCCGGTCAAGCACGACCATGCCCTTGTCTCCGGTCTCCAGGCGATTCACGGCCCGGCCATCTGCGAACAGGGCGGCAACGGTGCCGTCATCGTGCAGCTGATCGTAGCCCGTAAACCGTGACGTGGCGGAGACCTCGGCGCCGCCGGCATGATCCGCCCGGAACTGGCTGGCGGCACGGGCACGCTGGCGTTGAGCCTCCATGTGGGACTCAAAGCCCTCCATATCCAGGGTCAGGCCACGTTCACGCGCGATATCCGCGCTGAGATCGACCGGGAAGCCGTAGGTATCGTAGAGCCTGAATACGGTCTCACCGGGGATGACCGAGCCCGACAGGCTCGCCAAGTCGGATTCCAGCAGTTTCAGCCCCTGTTCCAGGGTCTCGTGGAACTGCTCTTCCTCGCGCTTGAGCAGCCGTTCCACCTGCGCCTGGTGTTCAACCAGTTCCGGATAGGCAGCGCCCATTTCGTCGACCAGCGGCTGCACCAGGCGGTAGAAAAAGGCCTCTTGCTGACCCAGCTTGTAGCCGTGGCGAACGGCGCGGCGAATGATGCGCCGCAGCACATACCCCCTCCCGTCGTTGGCGGGAAACACGCCATCGGTGATAAGGAATGCACAGGCGCGAACATGATCGGCAATGACCTTCAGCGAGCTGTTATCGGCATCTGCCGTTACACCAGTGGCCTGCGCTGACGCCTGAATGAGGTTGCGGAACAGATCGATGTCGAAGTTACTGTGCACGCCCTGGACGATGGCCGCGAGCCGTTCCAGCCCCATGCCGGTATCCACGCAGGGCTTCGGCAGATCGCTCAATACGCCATCGGCATCCCGGTTGTATTGCATGAACACGAGGTTCCAGACTTCGATGTACCGATCGCCGTCTTCCTCGGGGGTGCCGGGCGGGCCACCGGGCACCTCCGGCCCGTGATCGTAGAAGATCTCGGAACACGGTCCGCAGGGGCCGGTATCACCCATCGACCAGAAGTTGTCGTGCGCACCGATGCGCGAGAAGCGATCCGGCGAGATGCTGATCTCGTCGAGCCAGATGCGCGCGGCCTCATCATCGTCTTCGTAGACGGTCACCCAGAGCTTCTCGGGCGCAAGGCCGATTACCTCGGTGAGAAATACCCAGGCGTACTCGATGGCCTCGCGCTTGAAGTAATCGCCGAAGCTGAAATTGCCCAGCATCTCGAAGAAGGTGTGGTGCCGCGCGGTATAGCCGACATTCTCCAAATCGTTGTGCTTACCGCCGGCGCGAACACAACGCTGGGAGGAGCAGGCGCGCGTATAGCCGCGATACTCCCGCCCCAGGAAGACGTCCTTGAAGGGGACCATGCCAGCGTTCGTGAAGAGCAGCGTGGGATCATTCCCGGGCACAAGCGGGCTGCTCGGCACGACCTCGTGGCCGTGTTCCCGGAAATACTCCAGAAACATGCGACGCAGTTCAGCGCTCGTGATCGTCGTCAAGGGTCTCACCTGCCTATGCAAAGCCGCGGCCTCCACCAAGCGCTCTTGAATCACTCATCGGTGCGCGCATTCAGCACCGCATGGACCTGTTCCGCACTGAACCCCCGGCCTGCAAGAAACCGCGCCTGACGGGCCCAGTCGCGGCGGCTCGTGGGTCGTGTGTCACCGAATCGGCGTTGCCGAACCAAGCGGGCCTGGTCGATCCAATCGACCGCCTGCTGATCGAGATAGTGGCGAGCCAGCGACTCGCCAATGCCCCGTTGGGCCAGATCCGCGACGATCCTGACCGGCCCCTGACCTTGCTCGCAGCGCTGGCGGATAAACATTTCCGTGAAGCGTTCGTCGCTGAGGTAACCTTGCCAGACCAAACGGTCCAAAACAGACTCTACAATATCACGGCTATAGCCGCGACTGCCCAGTTTGCGTGCAAGTTCGAGGGAGGAATGTTCACGGCGTGCGAGCAGCCGCACGCCGGTTTCATAGGCTGCCTCGACTGCGTGTTCACCCGCTGCCTCGTCCATGGCTCATACCACCGTGAGGTCAGGCCTCGACCTCCGTGGCTTCAGCCTCACCTCCTCTTTGGGCGGTGCGGCCCGGCAGGAGCATGTCGCGCAGCTTGCGATCGATATCATCAGCGACCTCGGGGTGTTCCTTAAGGAAGTTGCGGACGTTTTCCTTGCCCTGACCGATACGGTCGCCGTTGTAGCTGTACCAGGCACCGGCCTTGTCGATGATGCTATGCTTCGCCCCCAGGTCGATGAGCTCTCCTTCGCGGGAGATCCCTTCTCCGTAGAGGATCTCGAATTCGGCCTGCTTGAACGGGGGCGCCATCTTGTTTTTCACCACCTTCACGCGGGTCTCGTTACCCACGACTTCGTCCCCTCGCTTGATGGCGCCAATGCGGCGGATGTCCATGCGCACGGAGGAGTAGAACTTGAGGGCGTTACCGCCGGTAGTGGTCTCAGGGCTGCCGAACATGACACCGATCTTCATGCGGATTTGATTAATAAAAATCACCAACGTGCCCGTTCGTTTAATGTTGGCGGTGAGCTTTCGCAGCGCCTGGGACATTAGCCGCGCCTGCAGGCCCACGTGGGAGTCACCCATTTCGCCCTCGATCTCGGCCTTGGGTGTCAAGGCAGCCACGGAGTCCACCACGACCACATCCACGGCGCCGGAGCGAACCAGCATGTCCGAGATCTCCAGCGCCTGCTCGCCGGTGTCCGGCTGCGAGACCAGCAGCTCGTCGACGTCAACGCCGAGCTTGCCGGCGTAATCCGGATCGAGGGCGTGCTCCGCGTCCACAAACGCAGCCGTACCGCCGGCACGTTGCGCCTCGGCAATGATTTGGAGGGTCAACGTCGTCTTGCCCGACGACTCCGGGCCATAGATTTCCGCCACCCGGCCACGGGGCATGCCGCCGATCCCCAGGGCCACGTCCAGGCTCAGCGATCCGGTCGAAATGGCCTCAACGTCCTTGACCGCCGCGGCATCGCCCATGCGCATGACCGCACCTTTCCCGAACTGCTTTTCGATTTGCCCGAGCGCAGCACCCAGCGCCTTCTTCCGATCCTCGTCCATTCTCAACCCCTGCCTTGGTTTAAGCCCATCCTGGAGACGGGTGCCCACGTGGCAAACACTCCGCCTAACGGGCGGCATTATTCCATACTCATCCGCACCCTCCCACCCCCGCGGGGCGCCCGCGCACGCCTTCAGCCTTCATGTCAACCGCTGGCAAGTGGCCAACGCGCCACGGGCTCGTAAACCGAGCCTTGCGCGCTGGCCTGGGACCGCATCAGCACATACTCGCGAAACGATACGCAAACGGGGCGTAACAGCGAGTGCTCCCCGGAGAGGGCCCGCCGCGCCACGGTCACGTGGGGGCGCCAGACCCGCGCGTCGAAGGGAATGCCATGGGCACGAAGCCCCCAGGCCAGCCGGGCGCGGAGTTCCTGAGCCGATGCGGGCACTGTCTCAGGCAGCAGCACGCGCAGGCGTGGTTTCGGCCAGAATGCCAGATCGGAGAAGCGCATGACGAAGGCCGGCGCAGACACCCCCGCGGCCACCTCGCGGGCTTGAGCCTCCTGTGCGTCGGCCAGATCACCGAGAAACGCCAGGGTCACATGGAAGTTGGCGACGGGAATCGCGCGACCCGCCTCGAGATCCGGGGGCAACGCATCGGCTAGCGACTGCCGCGCGCTGGCATCGGGCGACAAGGCAAAGAACAGGCGTGCCATTGCATTCACCCGATCTGCCGCAGGACACCCTCGAGCGCCACCGCCACGGACGCCCGTCGCACGGTATCACGATCCCCGGCAAGGCGCTCCGCCCGGGAGATGACAAAGCCCGAGCGCAAGGACCAGCCGAACCAGACCAGCCCCACCGGCTTGGCGGCAGTGCCGCCATCGGGGCCGGCGACACCGCTGACCGCCACGGCGACGCCCGCTCCGCTGCGTTCCAGTGCGCCCTCGGCCATGGCTCGAACCACTTCCTCACTGACCGCACCATGGCGCTCCAATAAGTCCGGGGGGACGCCCAGCAAGTCGATCTTGGCCGCGTTTGAATAGGTCACCACCCCGCGCTCGAACCAGGCGGAGCTCCCGGAGACATCGGTGAGGGTCTTGGCGATCCAGCCGCCGGTACACGATTCCGCCACGGTCACCACTTGACCGGCAGCACGCAGGGCTTCGCCGACGGCCCCTGCGAGCTGTTCCAGGCGCGCATCGTCGGGCGTACGAGCAAGGCTAGTGTCCATGAGCAGTCCGTTCCATGTTCGTTGCAGGGTGATCGGTCAGACTCTAGCATAGCGCTCTCCCGGCACCCGACCACGCAAGGGATCCCGATGGCAGAATCCGCGCCGAGCAACCACACCCCGATGATGCGGCAATACCTGCGGATCAAGGCGGACCACCCGGATATCCTGGTGTTCTACCGCATGGGGGACTTCTACGAGCTTTTCTATGACGACGCCAAACGCGCGGCGGCGTTGCTGGACATTACGCTGACCGCGCGCGGGCAGAGCGCCGGTGAGTCCATCCCCATGGCCGGCGTACCGGTACATGCGGTCGAGAACTACCTGGCGCGGCTGGTTCGCCGCGGTGAGTCCGTGGCCATCTGCGAGCAGATCGGCGACCCCAATACCGCAAAGGGCCCGGTGGACCGCCAGGTCACGCGCATTGTCACACCCGGAACGCTCACGGACGACGCGCTGCTTGACGAGCGCCGAAGCAATTTGCTGGTTGCCATAAGTGACAATGGCGAGCAGTACGGGCTTGCGGCTCTGGAGCTCTCCAGCGGGCGCTTCACCGTCCAGCAGATCGAGGACGCCGAAGGCCTGCTCGCCGAGATTGAGCGGCTGGGCCCCGCGGAACTGCTCCATGACGAGGACCATCCGCCGCCCGCTCCCCTGTCGGAGCGCAATGGCGTCACCCGGCGCCCACCTTGGCATTTCGAGGAAGAAACGTGCCGGCGGCTGCTCACCCGACAGTTCGGAACGCGTGACCTGAGCGGATTCGGCTGCGACCACCTAACATTGTGCGTACGCGCCGCCGGGGCGCTGTTGCAATACATCACCGAGACGCAGCGCACGGCCCTCCCCCACGTCACGGCGCTCACGCTCGAGCAGCGTGCTGAGGGCATCATTATCGATGCCGCCAGCCGCCGGAACCTGGAGATCGAAACCAATCTCGGCGGCGGCACGGAGAACACCCTCACCTGGGTGCTGGACAGCACAGTCAGCGCCATGGGCAGCCGCTTGCTGCGGCGCTGGCTGCACCGGCCACTGCGCGATCAGCGGATAATCGGTGCACGCCACGACGCGCTGGAGCAACTCATCGAGCGGCGCCGCTATGATGCGCTGCGCGACATACTCCAGGGCACCGGCGATGCCGTGCGCATCCTCGCGCGGGTCGCGCTACGCTCCGCCCGGCCGCGGGATCTGGTCAGCCTGCGGCAGGCCCTGGAGCGGTTGCCCCATCTACAAAACGTGCTCGCGGACGACGCCGACGGACACCTGGCCGCCGTCGCTGAGCAATTGGCACCGCACCCCGAGACGGTGGCGCTCCTCAAGCGTGCACTGACGGACAACCCGCCGGTGCTCACGCGGGACGGGGGCATGATCGCCGGAGGCTACGATCCCGAGTTGGATGAACTGCGCGGGCTCAGCCACAACGCCGATCAGTTCCTGCTGGATCTGGAAGCTGAAGAGCGCGAAGCCACCGGGATCAGCACGCTGAAGGTGAGTTACAACCGCGTCCACGGCTACTACATCGAGGTCACCCGCGCCAATGCCGAGCTGATTCCCGAGCGCTACACCCGTCGCCAGACCCTCAAGGGCACGGAACGCTATGTCACGCCGGAACTCAAAGTGTTCGAGGAAAAGGTGCTGAGCGCCCGGGAGAAGGCCCTGGTTCGGGAAAAGGCACTCTACGAGGACCTCCTCGAGTCCCTGAACCGCGACCTGAGCGGGCTGCAAGTGGCCGCCGCGGGCTTGGCCGAGCTGGACACCCTGGCCTGCCTCGCTGAGCGCGCCGACGCGTTGAATTACAGCCGCCCGCGTCTCCAGGAGACCACCGGGCTCACGATCGACCAGGGGCGCCACCCGGTGGTCGAGCATGTGCTGAACCACGCCTTTGTCCCCAACGATGTCCACTTCAGTGACGAGCGGCGCATGCTGATCGTCACCGGCCCCAATATGGGCGGAAAATCGACCTATATGCGCCAGGTGGCGCTGATTACGCTGCTCGCCCACGTCGGCAGTTTTGTGCCGGCAAGGAGTGCCTGCCTGGGCCCCATCGACCGCATTTTCACCCGCATCGGCGCCTCTGATGATCTGGCCAGCGGCCGATCCACGTTCATGGTGGAGATGACGGAGACGGCGAACATCCTCAACAATGCAACACCCCGGAGCCTCGTTCTGCTGGACGAGATCGGTCGTGGCACGAGCACCTTTGACGGGCTCTCGCTGGCCTGGGCGGCGGCGGCGCGGCTCGCCGACCAACTGCACGCGTTTACCCTGTTCGCCACTCACTACTTCGAGATGACCTCACTGCCGGAGCGCTACCCCACTGCCCATAATCTCCATCTGGACGCGGTGGAACACGGCGAGCGCATTGTCTTTCTGCACACGGTCAAGGACGGCCCGGCCAGTCAGAGCTACGGGCTACAGGTCGCGACACTGGCCGGCGTTCCCCGGAGCGTCATCACCGCCGCACGGGATAAGCTCGAGGAGCTGGAGCGGGAGAGCAGCCGCCGGCACGCGCCGGTGAACCAGTTGCCGCTGTTCGCCGCAACCCCGCAACCCGGCCCCGTGGAAACACGGCTGCAGACCGTCGATCCGGACGAGCTGACGCCGCGCCAGGCGCTGGACCTGCTCTATGAGCTAAAAGCGCTCGCAACGGGATAATCGCCCCCGGTGCAGGGCTCGTGAGCGCTGTATAAACACGCTAAACTACCGCCGGAAACGCCACCGCAGCGAAACATCCCGCGTTTCCCGGGGGCAGTGTCAAGCGCGGCCGGCGGCGTCCGCGGCGCGGTTACACACCCGCGGCGCGGCAACGCCCCCTATCGGAATCAGGCTGTATTCGCCGCAGACTCCGTGGTCCATGTGAGGAAACCCCTCGGCTGGGCAGCGGCCGTCGCAATCAACGCAAGGGAGCGACCCATGACCTTCGTCGTCACGGAAAACTGCATCAAGTGCAAATACACCGATTGCGTGGAGGTCTGTCCCGTGGACTGCTTCCACGAGGGGCCGAATTTCCTGGCCATAGACCCGGACGAGTGCATCGACTGCACCCTGTGCGAGCCGGAATGCCCGGCGGAAGCCATCTACGCCGAGGACGACCTGCCGGAGGAGATGAGTCACTTCCTGGAGCTCAATGCGGAGCTGGCACAGATGTGGCCGGTGATCACCGAGCAGAAGGATCCGCCGGAAGACGCTGAGGAGTGGGACGGCAAACCCAACAAGCTTGAGTTGCTGGAGCGTTGAAGGCGCGCCCATCGCTCACCCTGCAACCACGACTTCCAGGCGCGTCGGACAGAGCAAAAGCCATGAAAGGGCCCCCCGGTCGCTGCCCCGTTGGCCTGTCTAATCCATTCCAAGGCGCGCCGCCAGCTCGGCCGGCGGCACCATCCCGCGGTAAACCGTGCCATCCTCGCTCACGATGGTCGGGGTGGCATTCACGCCCAGGGAGCGGGCGAGCGCCAGCTGGTCTTGCACGGGGTTGGAGCATTCCGTGCGCGCCGGCGTCTCACCGGCCTTGGCCGCATCCATGGCCGCGTTGCGGTCCTCAGCGCACCACACGCTGACCGCCTTGTGGTAGGAGCCCGAATCCACCCCCGCACGCGGCATCTGGATGTAACGAATGGCAATACCGCGGTCCAGATACTCGGCCATGCGCGCATGCATCTGCCGGCAATAGGGGCAATCGATATCCGTGAACACCGTCACCGTGTGCCACACGCCGCCCTCAGGCTGATAGACGATCATATTCTCTTCGCCATGCGCGTCGATGCGATCGCGGCGCAACTGGCTCTGCATCCCCTCCGAGACGGACTCGCGGGTGTCCAGGTCCAGGACGTCCCCCTGAATAAGATAACGCCCGTCCTCGGAAATGTAGGCCACTTGCCCCTGCACGACGATCTGGTAGATGCCAGGCAACGGCGAGGGTTCCACATGCTCGGGGACGAGTTCCGGGTTAATCGACTCTAGCCGCTCAGTGATGCGCGCTTCGATGTCATCCGCGGCCAGGAAACCGGCGAATGGACCCAGCACCGAGGCCACCAGGGCGTTAATTATCCATTTCATAAGGCGTCTCTTCCGGCAATCCACCGCGGGCGTCGTCGCCCATCAGCCACGCGGATGATGGACGGCGTGCAGTTCCTGCAGACGCTGCCGGGCCACGTGGGTATATATCTGAGTCGTGGACAGATCACTGTGTCCGAGAAGTAACTGTACCACGCGCAGGTCCGCGCCATGGTTAAGCAGATGGGTGGCAAAGGAATGCCGCAAGGTGTGGGGAGAAAGCGGCTTGCGAATGCCCGCAACGACCGCGTACCGACGAACCCGGTACCAGAACGCCTGTCGGGTCATCCCGGCGCCCCTGGCGGTGACAAACACCGTCGCGGTGAGCCGCTGCCCAAGCAGTGCCCGGCGTCCGCTGGTGACATAGCGCTCAAGCCAGTCCAGCGCGGCGTCGCCTAACGGCACGAGTCGTTCCCGATCGCCCTTGCCGACCACCTGCACCACGCCCTGGCGGGTGTTTAGTTGCGACAGCCGCAGGCTGACCAGTTCCGAGACCCGCAGCCCCGTGGCGTAGAGAATCTCGAGCATGGCGCGATCACGCAGGCCGATGGGGTCTTGTGTGCTCGGCGCGTTCAACAGCGCTTCGACGTCCGCCTCCGTGAGGGCGTTCGGCAACCCGTGTCCGATGCGGGGCGGCTGAACATTCGCGGTGGGATCACGTTGGATCACTGCCTCCCGCAGCAGCCACCGATAGAATCGACGCAGACTTGAGAGCAGCCGCGCCGTGCTCCGCGGACGCGCGCCGCCTTGCACCCGCTCGGCCAGATAGCCGAGCACCAAGCCCGCCTGCGCGGACTCAATCGGCGTGCCAGTGCCTGCCAACCAGCGGGCAAAACCCAGCAGGTCGGTACGGTAGGCGGTGAGCGTGCTCTGACTCAGCCCGCGCTCAAGCCACAGCGCATCGAGAAACGCCTCGATGCGCGCCGCTGCTCCCGGTTCCGGCGATTCAGCTCTTGGCTGCGCTGCTTTCGCTGCCACCGCCGCGGCCACCCCTCATGACCAGGTCCTCAAAGGCACTCATCAGGTCCATAGGCATGGGGAAGACGATGGTCGAATTCTTGTCCTGCGCGATGCCCGTGAGGGTCTGTAGATACCGCAGCTGCATCGCCTGCGGGTTCTGGGAGAGGATATTGGCGGCATCCTGCAGCTTCTGGGCCGCCTGCATCTCGCCCTCGGCATGGATGATCTTCGCGCGCCGGCTACGTTCTGCCTCGGCCTGCTGGGCGATGGCGCGGATCATGCTCTCATCCACATCCACGTGCTTGATCTCCACATTGGCGACCTTCACGCCCCAGGCATCGGTGTGCTGGTCGAGGATCTCCTGAATGTCCTGATTCAGCCGATCGCGCTCCTGCAGCATCTCATCGAGATCGTGCTTACCGAGCACCGAACGCAGCGTCGTCTGCGCGAGCTGACTGGTCGCGGCGAAGAAATCCTCCACGTTGATCACGGAGCGCTGGGGGTCAACAACGCGGAAGTAGATGACCGCGTTAACGCCCACGGAGACGTTGTCTTTGGAGATCACATCCTGACTTGGGACGTCCATGACGACCGTGCGCAGGTCCACCCTCACCATCTGCTGGATCAGCGGAATGACCAGGATCAGGCCTGGTCCCTTGACGCGCCAGAAGCGACCAAGCTGGAAGATCACACCACGTTCATACTCGCGCAGGATGCGGATAGCCGATGCCACAAGGGCAACCAGTGCCGCACCGATAATGAGCAGAATGGTTTCCATGAACTTCTCCTTATTGTTGAGGAGCAATTTGACAGTCGGCCAGCCCGAGCCGCCCATCGTTGGACGGTCGAGGGGCGTTAAGGTTCAGCATAGCGTCTCTGGCGCCCGGCACGGAACCACCACATCGGATGCAACACCGCCACTGAGACTTGGCAAGCCTGGTAGAAAGGCAAGTGTCCTGTCCCGCAAATAACGTTACGATTGTCGCGGCCCTGACGGCCCCTGGCGGCGTTGCGCCTCCTCGTCGTAGTCCCCGCTACGCCTCGTCGGCGCGCCTTGCCAGGAACCCTCAGGATCCACGCCAATTTTCGCAACCTATTTACGGGACAGGACACTAGTATACTGACGCCATGCCGAACTCAGCAGCCTGGGCGAGCAGCCCCGCTTTGCTCGTGTACACGCGCTGCGGCTTTGAGCACGATGCCGCGGCGGAACTCGCTGAGCGTACCAACGAGGCGGGCGTACACGGTTTTTGCCGCGCACACCCGAACGACGGGCTGGTGGAGTTCCGCACCCACGACGACACCCCTGTCGTGCCGGTGTTTGCCGCCCTGGATTTCACGTCCCTGGTGTTCGTGCGCCAGTGGTTGGCGGGACCAGGCTGGCTGCCCCCGCTCCCGGCGCAGAACCGTCTGGCCCCGCTGCTCCAGACGCTGCCCGCCGGCGCAAGCTACGCCGACCTGTGGTTGGAATACCCCGATACCAACGCGGGCAAGACCCTGTCGCGCTTCTGCCGGAGGTTCACGGGTGCTGTCCGCCAGGCACTTCAGCAGCAAGGCGCATTCTCGGACGACGCAGGCTATCGCCTGCACCTGCTGTTCAGCGACTCGGCGACGGTCTTCCCGGGCATCGCACCGGTGGCCAACAGCTCGCCCTGGCCCCTGGGGATTCCCCGCCTGCGTATGCCGGTGCAGGCCCCCAGCCGCTCAACACTGAAGCTCGAAGAGGCGCTGTTAACCCTCCTTGGGTCGGCGGAACGGGAACGCCTTCTCCGCCCGGGGCGCACAGCTGTGGACCTGGGCGCCGCCCCGGGCGGGTGGACCTGGCAACTGGCCCGCCGGGGGCTGCGCGTCACCGCCGTGGACAACGGTCCCATGGACGCCGCGCTGATGGATTTGGGGCTGGTTGATCACCAGCGCGTGGACGGCTTCCGTTTCAGGCCGCGTCGCCCCGTGGACTGGATGGTGTGCGACATGGTGGAGCGCCCCAGCCGCATTGTGCCGCTGATGAGCCGCTGGCTGGTCCGCGGAGACTGCCACCAGGCCGTATTCAACCTGAAACTGCCCATGAAGCGGCGCTACGCCACCGTGCGCGACGGCTTGCAGCAACTCCACGATGAACTCCATCGCGCCGGGCGGGTCATGAGCATCCGCTGCAAGCAGCTGTATCACGACCGCGAAGAAGTCACCGTGTGCGTGATACCCACGCGTCGTTCCCCGCGTCCGGTCCGCTCGCGGTGAATCGCCACCGAGGCATCCGACAAACCCCATGAGAGACGCGCCGCCCGTTGTGGCCGGGGCACGACACAGCCGCCAACGCCCCGCCCGGCGCCGTGATCCGAATTACCCGGGCAGACATCCCGTTCGCGGCGCTGACACCCTCGCGAGCCATGATGCCAAGAGGAATGCTGTAGAGCGTCTATTATTAGGAAGAGCACTGGGACACGGATACCAGTGCCGGCAAGCTACAGGCGAACGACACACTCCTGCTCGACGCCGCCACCTGCCCTTACGATCTGTCATCCGTGCCGGCTAGCATGCCCGGGCGCACCTGCGTTTATGGAGAGACGATGACCATGAAACGGTTCCACCTTGCCCTCGCCGTTGCCGATGTTGAGTCAAGTATCCAGGACTATACGGAGCGCCTCGGCGCCGAACCGGAGATTGTCATCCCGGGCCGGTATGCCCTTTGGCGGACCGACAAACTCAATTTCTCCGTTCGGCACATGCCTGGCGCCGCCGGGCGTGTTCGGCACATCGGCTGGGAAGATTCGGCAGCGCCAACCCTGTGCATCGATCACGATGTCAACGGACTGATCTGGGAATACTTCTCCGCCGCCGACCAGCGCCGCGAAATCACGGCCAACTGGCCCCAGGTGGAGGCCAAGAGACAGTGACGCAAACTCGTGACCCGGCAGGCACCGCCACGCCACTTCAGGCGTCATCCAGTGTGGCGGAGTCTTTCGCCCAGGCCTTGGGCATCAGGCTTGCGATACGCGGCTCACCGGTCGCGCGATCGAAGATAAGCTGCCCGAGCCCCAGCGTGTAACCGAGATAACGCAGCACCACATAGCCGGGCCCGGTGCAAGCCTCAAGCTGCTCCGGGTCCGGTCGCTCAATGGGCTGACGGTCGAGATACGCCTGGGCTTGCTGCGTGCGAAGCGCGACGACATTGCGGCTCGCCGCATCGCCGTAAAGCATGGCGGCCGCCGTGGTCGGCTTGATCGGAATACTGCGCCGCCGGATCGCCGGCAACCCAAGCATTTCCGGCGCCGGGGCCTCGGGGTACTGATGACCCTCCGGCACCAGGTGCACGTGCTTGTTGCCCCGTTTTACCGGCAGCACGCCGGCAAACGCCGACTCGGGGATGCCGAAGCGCTGCGTGAGTGGGGCGAGCCACTCCCGTGGCTGCGGAGGCGGCGTGAACCAGCGCGGTTCCGGCACGGCCTGCGCGTGCGCACTGCGCTCCAGCACGGCGACGAAAAAACCGCCCGTGTCATTGTGATGCGGCCACAGGCGCAATGCCCCCGCCAGCGACGCATCGTAACGGCACCCCTCCCACTGGGTGACCCCGGGCGACCCGAGCAGGCCCGGCACCGCCGCGGGCACAACGCGCACCTCCCCGGGAAAGCGCCGCAACAGGGCGTCGACGACGGCCTCGTTTTCTTCCGGCGCCAGGGTACACGTGGAGTACACCAGCCGCCCGCCGGGGCGGGTGAGCCGCAAGGCGCGCTCCAGCAGCCGGAGCTGCACGCCGGCCCGGCGGAAGCGGAAGCTCGCGGTGCTCACGCTCGGGTGGGTCACCTTCCGGAACGTGCCCTCGCAACTGCAGGGTGCGTCCACCAGCACGCGATCGAAGACGCCGGCACGGGACCCGACCGCCTGGCCGTCCTGGACGGTGATGGCCACGTTCAGCAGTCCCAGGCGTTTTACAGTCTGACGCAGCGCCGCCAGGCGGCCCCTGCGCAGGTCATTGGCCATGACCGTGCCACGGTTGTTCATGGCCAGCGCGATCTGGGCGGTTTTATTCCCCGGGGCCGAACACAGGTCGAGCACACGCTCCCCGGGCTGCGGGTCCAAAAGCGTCACCGGTAGCATGGAGGCCTCTTCCTGGACCTGGAACAACCCGGCCAGAAAGCCCCAATGGCGGCCGGGACGCGCCTGCGGGGAAAGCCGAACGCCCAGGGGGGACCAGGCCAACGGCTCGGCCGTAAGCCCGTCGGCACGCAGGCGTGTCAGCAGCGCATCCCGGGATATCCGGTGGTGGTTGGCCCACAGGGTCGCCGGCAACGGGCGCAGAAGGGCAGCGATCAACGCCTGCGGATCGTCCACGAGGCCTTGGTAGCGGGCGCACAGTGCCCTGGCGAGGGTCTCGCGATCGGGTTGCAATGGACGATCAACATCACTCACACGTCCGCTCCCCACGGGTGATGCAAAAGAAGGCGCCACGTGGCCCGATTGCCAGGGGGGAAGGGCCGGCGCATCAACCGTGGGTGCCCACGCCCGCCTCTTCCTGCTCTTCATCTTCGACGGCTTCCGGGGCGTCCGATTCCCGCCCCAAAAAGACATCCCGATAGCCCACGTAGAGCAGCGCGCCGAAGAATGGCAGCAGGAGGATAAAAGCCCAGCCAACGGTCACGGCGAGCAGGCCCACGGCGAGCATAAGGACTCCCGTGATACCCATCATGGGCACGGGGTTGAGCGCGTAGGCGCGGGCACTGGAGGCCATGGCCGGAGGCAGGGGTGGATTATGGAGCGCCATCATGGGCACTAGAAACCACTGCCCGAACGCGAGGAGCATGAGCAACATCCCCACCAGCCCGGTGCCGAAGAGCCCGCCGGGAACGAGAATCGGGCCAAGCAGGGTATGGCGCAGCGGCGGATCAGCCGGCATGCCGTCGGCGCGGACCGGGCTCCACAACCCGGTCTGCTCAACAACGGTCCGGAACCCATCGAGCAGCGGCTCGATCACCGCCGTGAGCCCGCCATGGAGTGCCATGGCCGCCGCGGCACAGCCGATGGCAAGGAGCAGCTCGCCCTCCCCTGGCACGAGCTGGGCAAACCGGGCGCGACGCCCGTGGTCCGCGAACCACGCCAGGCGGATGAACACCATCAGGCCCAGGGGCAGGCACAACAGCATGGCGAAGCGCCGCGCGGGTATCCATTCAACGAGATGCACCGCATAGAGTACGACGAGCACCAGCGCCAGCACCGCCCCGGTGTAGGAAGGCCGGTGCAGCAACAGTCGTGCGGCCTCCCGAACCCACTCACTCCAGGCTTCGGGCTCGACTTCGCGGGGTCCCAGGGCGGACATGGAGAAGGTGGACTCCGGGGGGCGTGGGTGAGTGGGCATTGAAACGCATACGGCCGGGGCGGTCAAAGCCGGCGCCTGGTGCGCCTGTCAGTCATTGGGTTTCGGCTCGAGCACCTCGTCAAGCCAGGCGACCAGAGCCCGGCGTACATCCGCTCGCGTTGGCGCCTGCCCATGGCCCACGCCCCGGTAGCGCCAGATCTCCACCGGCGGGCGTGCCGCCTGGTAGAGCTCGCGGGAGTGATGCGGCGGCACCACGAAATCGTCGTCCCCGGCAATCAACAACACGGGGATCGGGCTCACATCGGCGATATGATCCACCGGCGCGAATCGATCACTGATGGTGAGGCTCAGGGGCCACTGGAATGGCCAGGTCAGCCAGAATTCACCAAATTTCTCGCGGGCGATGCCGCGATAGCTGCTGAAGGCGCTGTCAGCGATCAGCGCCGCCACACCGTAGTCCTCCCCATGGTCGGCCACGGTGGTAATGGCAACGGAGCCGCCCAGGCTCTGTCCCAGGACCGCGACTCGCTCCGAATCCACGTCGTCACGCTCCACGACCACGGCAAGCGCCGCCTCGGCATCGCGGTGGACGCCGACGAAATCCGGGCTCCCGCTGGACAGCCCGAAGCCACGGTAGTCCGGCATAAAGACGTTGAACCCCCGCTCCGGCAACCAGTAGACGGCACCGATGTGCGTGCTCACGTTCTGGGCATTGCCATGCAGGAAGACCACCGTGCCGCGAGGCTCCTGCGCCGGTAAAAACCAGCCGTGCAGGGTGACGCCATCATCGGCCTCGAACCAGACATCCTCGTAGACGATGCCCGCCTCTTTCGGATCCCAGCGGTGCCCCTGCTCCGGCAGGAAGAACAGATGGCTGCAGCCGGTTATGGTCACCGCCAGCAGCACCACCGCCAACAGGCGTAGCCTGTGTCCCTGTCGGGGAGATCTAAAAATAGCCATACAGCACAGCCTGAGCGGCGGTCTCATGCACATCGAAGTCCTGCTCACGCGACAGCCCGAGGCGCACAGAGAGCTGCCTCGTCACGTTCAGCGCCTGCTCTGCGCTGATTCGCCACGCCGGCCGGCTGGCATCGGTTGACCAGCCGCCGTCCGCGCGCAGCCGCGTGCGCAAGGTCTGTCCGGTCCAGAGCAAGTCCAGCCGCGCTCCACCCTTGGCACGAACGCTGTCATCAAGGCGCTCGGATGCCCAGGCGCTCCCCTGCAGGCCAACGTATCCCCACAGGGGCGAGCCACCCAGCTCGCGGGTCACGCCTCCACCACCATCGACACCGCCCATGAGGGATCGTCCGCCTTCCGGGCGCAGCCGCTGCTCGACACCGCCGCGGATGTTCCATGACCAGGGTCGAAACAGGCGGTCTTGGGGACTCAGCGACTCGATGTCCACAACCATCAGGCGCTCCAGCTCCACCCGATTACGCCCATCGTCGTAACGCAATTCCAAATCGCCATAATCGATGTGGGCCCCGGGGATATAGCCATGCGGCGGGTCCAGGGCGTCATGGTAGGCAGGTCGCCAGTGGAGGCTCCCAAAAGCGGCGCCGCCTCGCTCCCCGCCTCCCAGGCCGAGGCGCAACGTGCCATGCCCCTCGTCGGGTCTTGTCCGCGGTGTCGGTGGCGATTCGGCCGGGTCAACCCCAGCGAGGCCGCTGCGGGCGACGAGCAGCTCGCGCATGCGCTCACGCGGATCGGACTGCGCGCCACCGGAGCGCCGCAGGAAGTGCAGATAGTCATAAGCTGTCTCCAGGACGAGTGCCTGCTCGTGGCGGTCCAGCGCATCGGCCGCCTCTACCGGCCGATCGCCGTTGGCGAGCGCCACGGTCCAATCCAGAAGCTCCGGGGAGAGCATGCCGAGCTGGTGGTCCAGGCGGGCCCGCTCGGCCGGGCGATAGTTCACCTCTTTGAGCATCTCCGCCTCGCGCAGCACCTCGCGCACGGTATCGGTGGGGATAGCCCACCAGTCAAAGCGGTCCGCGAGCCCCATCCCGGGCCGCGCCACGTCCAACAACCCTAGAAGCCGATAGGAACAGTTCTGGAGAAAGAAGTAATAAGGGAAGGGCGTGCCCCGGAGTTCCCAGGCATGCTGCATCAGCCGTTCGACTTCGTCGGGCTCGAGGTTCAGGCGGTATTCCCACAGATCGCGGCTTTCCAGACTGTTGTATTCCTGGACCTTGTCGTAATAAGGCATCAGGGAGAACAGCCCCGGATAGCCACCGGTCAGCCCCCTGACTGCGAAGACCAGACCGCTTGTCTCTTCAGTGGCAGCTGCATGGTTGATGGCATACGAGAGCAACCGAGTGTCGGCATCCTGCCGCGGCGGGTCGATCCGCAGCAGGGTATGCCCAAACATTGACGCCGGGTTGCCCAGATAGGCAGCCGCAAAGACGAGGGTCAGCTCATGGGGATTGATGCTCTCGTACCACTCCTCGAAGCGGGTACATTCGACTTCCGGCAACTGCGCGGCGTCAATGGCCAACCGCTCCTTGAGCCACGCTCGGCGGGCGACGAATCGGCATTGCGGGTGCTGTTCGCCCTCGGCAACACCGGCCGGGTCGCGGAAAAATGCGGCAAGGGTGGCATCGAGCTCCGCTTCGGGATCATGCCAGCCGTTGTCGGCATTGAAAAAATCCGGATCGCGCGTTTCACTGCGGCGACCTGGTACAAAGCGGCGGTCGCGGTAATGAAGCAAATCCTGCCACTCCCGCTCAGCCGCCAGGTCGAGGGCATGCGCCCGCTCCAGCAGGTGGTCAAGCTCACGGGATGGTGGATACTCCGCATGCACCGTCCCGAACACCCCAAGAGTCGCAATGGATGCGAGCAGCGCAAGGCAACGCTTTGGAACCATGGGCATTCTACCGAATCAGCGCGAGCGGGCGGTCCGCAGACCAGTGGGTTGGAAACGGGCGGTTATCGAGCCAACGGCCGGCGTGTCACGCGAATCGGCTGCCCCGCAGCGGAGCAGCCGATTGTGTCGCTAAGACGACGCGTCAGGCTGCGTAGGCAGCCAGGCGCCTGTCGTTTTCCAGGGTTTGGTTGATGCCGGCGATGACGTCCTCGGCGGTCACGTCACTGGCGGAGAAAATCGAGGCGTAGTTGTCCTGCAAGGCCGCGAAGAACCGGGAGCGGTCCTCGGCCTCGATACCCAGGATGTCCGCCAGTGCGTGCAGGGATTCGCCAGAGCCAACAGACATGTCGCGCGCAATGGCGTCCATGTTAGAGCCCGTGTACATGCTCAATTGGGCGCTGTGCCGAACGACACCGTCCTGCTCACAGCCGAGCGTGCCCGACGTGATACCGAAGGTCTGGTTGCCGACGATGCCATTGGTCGTCACCGCCAAGGTCTGTGGCGCGATGCCCTGCTGTCCGTCCCAAACCATGGTTCCGAGGCCGCAGCCAGTACTGTCGGCGTGTGCCGAAGTCGCATACACCGTGCCCACAAGCGCCGCCAGAAGTAGTTTCCGTCTCATGAATCGAGTTCCTCAAGTTGCCGATGATTGATTTGCTCCACGCCCGAGTTCCCGGGCCAGACCGGCGGGCACATCCCCGTGCCCCCAGTAACTAATTAGCACAGCCCAAGCCGGGTCACCATGATTCTCTATCGTTCCAGAATCGGCCACCCCCTTAGCAGACCGGCGCAAGGCGAGGTCGCACGAAGTGCGCCACTACAGTGACCCCATCCGCTGCGCCTGGAAGATCTCGATCCAGTACCCGTCCGGATCCTTGATGAAGGCGATGCCTTTCAGCTTGCCGTCATTGGGTCGCTTGACGAACTCGACACCAAGCTCATCAAAGCGCTGGCAAGCGGCCTCGACCTCCGGGACGGCAAAACCGATATGACCAAACCCCTGCGGCGCATCATTGCCGTTGTGGTAGCTGAATTGCGGATCGTTCTCCGTCCCCCAGTTATGGGTAAGCTCGAGTACCGCCTCACGCCCGAAGGTCCACCGGGTGCGTTCGGCCTCGTCACTGGGAACGCGCTCGGCCAGTTCGTCGGGCACGAGCGCCAGGAAATACAGGGTGAACTCCATGCCCGGGAATTCCAGCGTGCGCACCAGGCGCATCCCCAGGACGCGGGTGTAGAAATCCAGGCTACGCTTCGGCTCCTTGATGCGCAGCATCGTCTGGTTAAACACGAATTCCTGGGTTTGCGGGTCAGGTTGTTCGCACAGACCCTCGGCGCGTTCGAAATGCCGGGACATGGTCCGCCTCCTCTGATTGGACTTGCGGTGGGACACTATACCGGCTGCGCCCAACCGCGCGAAAGCGCGTCAAACCTCGCGTCACGCGAGCACTCGCGATATGGTTGAACAGGCGTTGAGCCCCCCTGCGGACGGGCCGATAGACCGCAAAAGACAAAATGATGGAGGAGCCGCCATGAAACGTCGCAATTTTCTCACTGCAACCGGGGCCGCCGCCGTGGCCGCAAGCACGGTGTACGCACCGAATGTGATTGCCAGCAACCGCCGTTTCCGCCTGGAGATGGTCACCTCCTGGCCGGCCGCCCTGGATAACCTCTACGGAACCGCCGAATACTTCGCCAAACGCATTGGCGAGATGACCGATGGCGCCGTGGAGGTGCGCACGTACCCGGGCGGCGACCAGGTGGGGCCGCTGGAAGTGTATGGCGCGGTCGCCAGCGGCGCATTCCCCTGCTGCCACACCGCGCCCTACTACTACATCGGCGAGTCTCCGGCCCACGGGTTCTACACGGCGATTCCCTTTGGCCTCACGCTGGACGAGCAAAACGCCTGGATGCGTGCCGGTGGCGGCCAGGAACTCTGGGACGAGCTCAATGCGCGGGATCACCTCGTCGCGTTTCCCGGCGGCAATACCAGCGCCCAGACCGGCGGCTGGTTCAACAAGCGCATCGACTCTCCGGACGACCTGCGGGGCCTGCGCATGCGCTTCCCCGGGCACGGGGGCCGGGTCATGGCCAAGGCGGGCGTCAACATTCAGCAACTCCCCGGCGGCGAGGTCTATACGGCGATGGACCGTGGCGCGCTGGATGCCGCCGAGTGGGTTGGCCCGTACGACGACAAAACCCTCGCCATGCACGAGGTGGCCAAGTACTACTACATGCCTAGCTGGGCGGAACCGAGCGCCATGCTCGGATTCTACTTCAACGAGGACACTTGGGCGGAGTTTCCAGCAGACATTCAGTCACAAATCAAGGCCTGCTGTTATGAGGCGGACGGCTGGATGGCGGCGCGGTACCTCGCGACCAACCCACCGGCCCTGGAGGAGCTGCGTGACGAGCATGGCGTCGAGGTGCTCGACTTTCCGGAATCCGTTTTGGAGGCGTTCTGGGAAGGGGCACAGGAAGTGCACGAGGAAGACATGCGCGATGAGATGTACGCGACGATCTACGAGCAATGGGACGCCTTTCGCAAGCAGGTTCGCGGCTGGAACGAGCGCACGACCTACCAGTATCAGAGCTACCTCTTCAACCGCTGATGCGGGCGGGATACGGACGCGGGGTCGCCGCGTTCGGATCCCACACTGGTTCTACGCCCGCGAGATCTCCGGCAGCCACAACACCAGGTTCGGGAATGCCACAATGATCCCGAGCATGAGCAGCTGTATGAGGATAAATGGAATAATCCCGCGGTAGATATCCCGGGTACGCACGCTCGCCGGCGCGGCCCCGCGCAGATAAAACAGTGCAAAACCAAACGGCGGTGTCAGGAACGATGCCTGCAGGTTCATGGCGATGAGCACGCCGAACCACACCGGGTCAATCCCCAGCGTGATCGCCACCGGCGTCACCAAGGGCACGACGATGAAGGTGATCTCGATAAAATCGAGGAAGAAACCAAGAATAAAGATAGTGACCATCACGAACACCAGGAAGCCCCACTCGCCCCCCGGCAGATTTGACAGAAAATCCTCCACCACCCAGTGACCACCCAGGGCGTTGAAGACCATGGCAAAGGCCGTGGCGCCAACCAGTATGATGAAGACCATGCTGGTCAGGCTCACCGTCTGCTCGTTGACGGCGCGGACGTTGGCCAGGGTGAGCCGCCCGTTGAGCAGCGCCAGAATGGTCGCCCCAAACGCCCCCATGGCACCTGCCTCCGTTGGCGTCGCAATCCCCATGAAAATTGTCCCCAGCACCACGCCCACGAGGATCAGCGGTGGCAGCAGGCTCCAGATGACGGCCAACCAGAGGTTGCTGATGGCAAACTCCTCGGCGCCTGCCGGCATGGCGGGGGCACGGTCGGTCTTGAAGAAGGCGTAACCGGCGATCCACAGCATATACACCCCGGCCAGCATCATCCCGGGAATCAGCGCCCCCATGAACAGGTCACCCACGTTCACGCGGACCATCTGGTCGCCGAGTATAATCAGGACGATGCTGGGCGGGATAATCTGGCCAAGGGTCCCGCTGGCTGCGATTGTGCCACTGGCCAATCCCCGATCGTAGCCATACTTGAGCATGACCGGCAGCGCCAGCACCGTCATGGTGACAACCGAGGCTCCCACCACGCCGGTGGAGGCGGCAAGCAGCGCGCCCACGGCCACAACGGAAATCGCCAGGCCGCCGCGCATCTTGCCGAAAAGCCGACCCATGGTCTGAAGCAGATCCTCCGCGAGCCCGGAGCGTTCCAGCATTACCCCCATGAATACGAAAAACGGGACCGCGACCAGGGTGTAGTTGTCCATGATGGAGCCAAAGATGCGCTGCGGCAGAATGGTCAGCCGGCGGGCGCTGAAAGCCGAATCCCACGGCAGGGCCAGGCCCAAATTCGGTAGCAGATCGCTGAAGAGCAGCGTAAAGAGGACGGCCGTACCGCCCAGGGCAAAGGCAACCGGGTAGCCGATCAGGATGAAGATCAGCAGCACCGCGAACATCCAGAAGGCGACGTACTCCATCAGCCTTCTCGGCCCGGGTCAGGTTGCCGCACGCCCTGCTCACCCGGCCCGGCAACGCCCGGCACACCCCGCAACCAGGCCACGCGCTTGATGATCTCGCTGATACCCTGGAGTAGCAGCATGGAGAAGCCGAGCAGGATGACGCTCTTGATTGGATAACGCGGTAATCCACCCGGGTTGGGGCTGGATTCCAGCACGCTCCACGAGCGCGCGACGTAATCGACACTAAAATACAGGACGAATAAGCAGAACGGGATCAGGAAAAAGATGGTGCCGAATAGATCCACCCAGGCGCGCGTCCGCCGGCTTCGTGTGGCGTAGATGACGTCGACGCGGACATGACCGTTACGGCAAAGCACGTAAGCGGCGGCAAGCAGGAAAACGAGACCGTAGGCGTAGACCTGAGCTTCCAGCATGGCATTGCTGCTCAGCTGCATGCCAAGTGTTGCCCCAAGATAGCGGCCAATAACGTTGATCACGCCGATGGCGACCATAACGAGCGCCACCCAACCCATGGCCCGCCCAATGTGGCCGTTCAACCCATCAATGATCCGCGCGATCAGCAGTAAAGCGGACATCACCGTCCCCGGCGTCCTCCTAAGCCGGAATCATAACGGGCGCGCGATACGGCTGCAAAGAACGCGATCCGCGGGGCGACCAGGGCTGCGCCCCACGCAAGCTGCCAGGCGCTTTCAAAGCCCCCGCGTGCAGGGACGACACCAGCCCGAACTCAATCAAGGGCGTTATTTCGCATGCCCCGGAACAGCGAGGACGGGTAGAATGCTGTTGTCATGACGTGAGCGTTCCCCCATAACACAAGAGCACACCGCCGGCACCTCGAAGAAGGGAGTGGTTTTTCATGAAGTGCGTCCGTTACGTTGCCCCAGCTCTGCTGCTCACCTCCGCACTCGCTCAGGCCGACTTCGAAGCGTGCCGTGACCGATTACAACAGCAGGCAAGGGATGCCGGCATCACGTCAACGACCGCCCTGGAGGCTCTCGCCCGGGTGGAACAACGCGAGCGCATCCTGGAACTCGATCGGAGTCAGCCCGAGTTCGTACAAACGTTCCAGGCGTATCTCGACCAGCGTGTCACTGCGGAGCGCGTGCAACGCGGCCGAGCGCTCCTGGAGCAACATGGCGCACTGCTGGGGCAGGTGCACCGGGACTTCGGCGTTCCTCCAGCGTACGTGGTTGCCTTTTGGGGACTGGAAACCCACTTCGGCGATTACTTTGGTCGTGTCCCCGTGCTCGATGCGCTGGCAACGCTTGCCTGCGATCAACGCCGCTCCCAGTTCTTTACCGGTGAATTGATCGATGCCCTGCGCATTATTGACGCGGGCAATATAGCGCCAGACAACATGCGCGGGTCCTGGGCGGGTGCCATGGGACATATGCAGTTCATGCCTTCCACCTTCATAGCCCACGCCGTCGACTATGATGACTCCGGCCGGATCGACGTCTGGAACAGCCTTGCCGACGCCTTTGGCTCCGCGGGCAGCTTCCTGCGCGGCATCGGCTGGCAACCCGGCGAACGCTGGGGCCGGGAAGTGAGCTTACCGGACGATTTTGACTACGCCGAGGCCTCGCTGAACACGCGCCGAAGCATCAGTGACTGGGCAGACCGCGGTGTCCGCACCGCCGCCGGCAACCCGTTACCGAGCGCCGACATGGACGGCAGCATTATCGTCCCCTCGGGGCACAACGGGCCGGCGTTCCTGGTCTATGAGAACTTCCGCGTGATCATGCGCTGGAACCGCTCGATCTCCTACGCCCTGGCCGTAGGGCACCTGGCCGACCGTATTGCCGGGATGGGCGCACTTTACGCCGACTGGGACGAGGAGGCGTTGAGCATCGAGGCGGTCGAGGAAATTCAACGCCACCTGAATACGCTCGGGCATAACAGCGGCGAACCCGACGGCATGCCCGGCCCGAAGACACGGGCGGCGATCCGCGCCTTTCAGGGCGCCGTCGGTCGCACGCCGGACGGTCACCCCGACCACGAGCTGCTGGACGCCCTGCGGGCGGCCTTGAGAGAAACGGACGCCTGATCCGGGCTATCCCGCACGCCCCGCACGCCGGTTCGCTTCAGGGAGCCTTGGAGCGCTCGAAGAGCGGGTGAATCGCAAGGGGCTGGGCATTGCGAATGATGCTGGATGGCTTCAGGCCGAACAGCATACGGAAGTCCCGGGCCAGCTGGCCCGGATCCCGGAATCCCGCCGACAGTGCGGCTTCGGTAATGCTACCGCTGACGCCAATGGCCATGGCAAAGCGCTGCATACGCGTCCACAGCCGAAACCGTCCAAAGGAGACGCCAAGCTCGTCGCGAAACAGCTGTCCCAGGCCACTGGCGGAGAGCTCCACCTCATTGGCAAGGGCCTCCTGATCAGCGGGCGGCCGGGGTTGCTCCAGCAGAATGTCGATGATGCGCTGAACACGTGGATCCAGCACCAGCGCTTTCGGCCCGGGCAGATGGTCGTCCAATCGCCCTAACACGCCTTCTGGCACCATATCGCCTCGGGCCGCCCGGTCCATGATATCGGACAATTCCGTCGTCAGCACTGATGGCAGGCCATCGGTGATTAGCGCCTCCGAGCCCAGGTGCCTGGCATGACGGGCCACCGGATGGTGCGGCCCGAGCAACAGTTGAGCAATCCGCGTTCCCTGGTAATTGAGGGCGGGAACCGTGGCCCCGGGGAATACCCAGGCACTGCGCACCAGGCGCGGGACCCCGTTGCCCATTGCGTAGGGGCCGTCGATCCCCATGATCAATGTATGGGCGGGATTACGGTGGGCATCCACCGCATCTACACGACCGGTGAATAGCGTCCAGTCGTAGCCGATGAATAGTTGCGCGGACTCCATGCACAATCCTGCGTGGCTCGCTCCTGTTCCGTCATTATAGACACAGCCTTGTCAGCGCCTATATGCCCGTATCGCCCAAATCCACCACCCCGACCCATCCAGGGCTTGACTCCCCGGGGCACGCCTACCGCGCGGTTTGCTCCACGAACGGGAAGACGTTGGTGAACCCCATGATGTCGGTAATCAGCAATACCAGGAAAACGATCAGGGCAGCGCTGACCACTGAACTCACGCCGGCCCCGGCCGGTGCTTCGCCCATACGCTCGCTCAGGGTCTGAAGCTCCGCTGCGGTCAATGCACTGACACGCTGCTCGGCATACTCGGGGTCCACCCCCCAGGCCACAAGCTGCTCGCGAACGGTGTCCTCCGCCAGCCACTCGAGGACGTCACCGCGCGTCTGCTCCAGTTCTGCAGCACCCACCACGGCGTCAGTGCCGATCATGTTCGCCTGGGCAGCAGGAAGCCACACCGAGATGACCAGGAACAAAGCCGACCAAAGCGCCGCCAACGCCCGAAAGCCGATTCGTTTCTGCAACATGGATGCCCTCATTTTAGTTTGTTCACAGCCGCGACGGTTCGTTTGCCACGTCGCGCCGCACTACTCATGTCTCCGCCGCCTAATGCAAGCCATGCGATGGCGTGACGGCCGAAAACCGGTATTCTGATGGCGAGTAAGTATCCCATAACCGTTCGCCGTCTCGAGTCAAGTGCCATGCCCGTTCGAGCCCGCCCCGCCGCTACCGTTATTCTGCTTCGCGATGGTGCGCCGGGACTGGAAGTCCTGCTCCTAAAACGCCATGCGCGCACCCTGTTCGGGCCGGGCGCATCCGTTTTCCCCGGAGGGGCCGTGGATGCGGTGGATGCGGGGCCGGACCAACCCCCGTGCAACCTGGACGACGCCACCGCCAGTGCCGAGCTCGGCCTCACAACAGCAGGGCTTGCCTATCGCATGGCCGCCATCCGGGAGTGCTTCGAGGAGGCCGGCATCCTCCTCGCGCAACACACCGACGGTTCCCCCATCACGATGGATCATCCGGACATGCTGCGCCGCTTCGAGCAGCGCCGCGAGGCGCTGCGCCATCAGCGTCTTAGCCTGGCTGAGCTGTGCCGGCACGAAGACCTGCAAGTGTATGGCTCGCGACTGCACTATGTCAGCCATTGGATCACCCCCGCCTACTCCCCCAAGCGGTTTGACACCCGTTTCTTTCTGGCCGTCGTCCCCCCGCGTCAGGAAGCCACCTGCTGCGGCCGGGAGACGGTGGACCAATACTGGACCACGCCCGAGGCCGGCCTGGAGGCACACCGCAGCGGCGAACTTGATCTCATGACGCCGACCAGCGACACTCTGGAGCGACTGCGGCGCTACGCGTCGACCGGCGCGGTGATCGCTGAACTGGCACGTGGCAAGGAGCGACAGGGGTCAGCCATTCCCGGGCACGGACTGATGGAACAGCGCTTTCCGGATCCGGCGTGAGACACGCCTCGAATGCATGAGCACGACTTCCGACAAGAATGCGCTGCCTGCAGCAGCCGCCCACCTGGTGACGCACCTGGGGCTCATCCCGCATCCCGAGGGGGGCTGGTACCGTCGCATCCATACAGGAACAGTGCCGGTTACGCGGCCGGATGGCACACAGCGGCCCGGGATCACGCTTATTCACTACCTCTTGCCAGCGGGCGCCTACAGCGCCTGGCATCGCGTTGATGGCGACGAGATTTGGCATTATCTGGATGGCGAGCCGCTCACCCTGCGGCGGCTGAGCAACAACGGCACACGCTGCGACCTGCGCCTGGGTCCACCGCCGCAGTCGTTGCCGGTGATCGTCGTGCCGTGCGGGGACTGGCAGGCCGCCACACCCTCCGGTAGCTGGACGCTTACGACTTGTGCGGTGGGGCCCGGCTTTGCGTTCGAGGGCTTCACATTGTTGCGGGACACAGACGGCGGTCGGGAGTGGCTGGCGGGTCATGCCCCGGAACTGATGGCCCTTTTGTGAAGGAACGGCACCGGGGAGCCCCAGGCAGCGCATGATAGCTACGCTTGACGTCCTGCTCCTCATCGTAGCGGCAAACGCGGCACCGGTGACGCTGAAGCTGATGCTGCGCCAGGAGCCGGCTTGGCCGGTGGACGGGGGCCTGCAATGGCGCGACGGCAGGCGGCTGTTCGGCGCCTCAAAGTCCATTCGCGGGGTGGTGGCAGCCATCATCGCGGCAGCGGCAGTGGCCTGGATTGTTGGGCTGCCTATCCTCGCCGGCGCCGCCGCCGGAGCAATGGCAATGACAGGCGACCTTCTGTCCAGCTTTACCAAGCGGCGCCTCGGACTCGAACCAAGCAGCCGATTCCTGGGCCTGGACCAAGTGCCTGAGGCGTTTTTCCCGCTGTTGGTGCTCATCCCGCTGACGGAGGTGGAGCTGTGGAATGGGCTGAGCGCTGCGCTGTTGTTTGTCGTGCTCGGCCCACCTTTGTCCTGGCTGCTGTATCACGCCGGGATTCGCCGCGAACCCCACTGACGCGATGACACCCGCGCACACCTGGCAGCGGCTAGAGCGAATCTTCCAGGTAGTGAATCACGACCTCCGGGGGGCAATTGTAGCGGACATCCAGTACCGACGAACCGGCGCCGACAGAGGTGTAGCCGGTCAACGCCTGCCATTGCCAGGCACCGCTCTTGAGATCCCGGGGACAGTCGGCGTTGGTCACCAGCGGAATGCCTCCCGGCAGGCGGATTTGGCCGCCATGGGTGTGCCCGCACAGCATGGCGTCGACACCCGCTGCCAGGGCCTCCCCGTAAGCCTCGGGAGAATGGGCAAGCAACAGCACCGGCATGGTGTCGGGCCGCTCTCGCAGGGCACGACGAACATCGTCCTGGCGGTAGTAATGCGGATCATCCACACCGGCGAGCCAGACACCGCTGCCGTTGCCGTCGCCCAGGACGACGCCCTCGTTCAGCAGCACGCGCACACCGAGCGCTTCCATAGACGGCACCATGCGAATGCTGTCGTGGTTCCCGAGAATGGCGTATACGGGACCATCCAAGGCCTCGAGCATATGTTCGAGACCAGCCATGGCGGGGCGCGCATTGCCATTCGTCTTGTAGCGAATATCCCCGGTGATCACGCAGGCATCCCAGCTCAGCCCTCGCAATTGCTGCGCCAGATACGCCGGAAAATCTGCATCGATGTCGATATGCGGATCGCTGATTTGTAACAGACGAAAGCCTCGCATCGACGCTGGCAACCCCGACATCGCCAGGCGGTGCTCGCGGATCTGCAGCGCGCGGGTGTTGCGCCGCCCCCGTGTGTAGAGGCCGCTCAAGCGCAGCGCCCAGCGCAGGCAAAAGCGAGTGACGGAAGCGTTTTCCAGATGGAGCGCGCCCGCCTGCCAATCAAAAATCGGCTCACCACCCGGCGTTTCACGCCTCAGTCGCGCCTCCAGATGCCCCACTGCCAAGCGGCCATCCAGATAACGCCGGAGCGCTTCATCCTCGTGATCCATGTATGTATCCTGAAACGGCCAAACCGGACCGCACACTCCACACCGGGAATCGATGGGGATCCGGCAGACCCACTACAGCGGCCGTAGCCGCGCCGGCGTCATTCATGGCGGTAACATAAGCCCCCGCGCCGAGCTCGGGAAACCGACCAATCGACAGTTTAGCGCACTGCCCGGCCCCGGTTCCGGGTAAGGATGGACTCCGCCGCGCGACCCGCCAGTCCACAATGCCCCCCGGAAGCTGGAGGCGCCCATGGCGGTAGACCAGCTAATTTTTGTCGCCCATGGCAACCCCCTTGGGCTGCGTGCCGCACCGATCCGTTCGGTCAGAGGGCCGTTACTACACCGTAAAATGCTACGCTGCACAACGTCGTAAATCAATGACTATGCAGATATTTCCTTGCGGTTCAGTCCTCTATTGCGCAGCCGCCTCACTGGCCGCCAGCCCTGCGCCCACCTCCGCTGCACTTCCCCGGGTGAGCTGCCTCCGGTAGGCTCGCGCAGTTATCCGGAAAGTCCTGCACGAGTCCCGTGCCCTTATGGCTTTCGAGCGCGCTGGGAGACCCGAGGCGTTGCCGCAGGTAGGCTCATTGCTTGCCGGTGCAACGCACGACCACGGCGCCCCCGAATGCCCCTGAGGGCGGGCGGCCGCCCCATGGCGCATGGGCAAGGCGGCTGCACAAGAGCAAAGGGAATCGTGCAGCGCTTCCTTCGCCCATGGACCCGGGCCACCACGGCCCGGCCCGTGCAATCCCGCCACACCGGCTCGGAGGATGGCCAACATGGCCCTGTATATCGTGGTGCTTCTGGGTATTGTCCAGGGCGCGTTCATGTTCTTGCCAGTGAGTTCGACGGCACACCTGGTCCTGACCCAGCACTGGCTTATTGCCCAGGGCGCGGACATGCCGGCGCCGGACAGCGCCGAGATGATCCTCTTTGATCTGGTCGTGCATGTGGGCACCCTCTTTTCCATCGTCATTGTCTTCCGTCGCAGCCTATACCGCCTGGTCCGCGACGGCCTGCTCGGTCTGGCGAGAATGCGCCAGCAGTTCCGCCCGGTACCGCTGACGATCCGACTGGCCCTGCTGTGTGCCCTGTCCGTGCTTGCCACGGGCATCATTGGCATCACGTTCAAGCTTTTTTTCGAGGCCGTGTTCGCCCGCCCGGCCATGATCGCGGCAACCCTGGCGATCACTGGCGCACTGCTGTGGATTACCGACCGGCTGCCGCCACGGCCGATGGGGCTGCGGGGCATTCGGCCAAGCACCGCCCTGGGCATCGGAGTAGCTCAGGGGCTGTCCCTGATGCCGGGTATCAGCCGCAGCGGCATCACCATCGCCGCGTCGCTGCTGTTCGGCCTGAAACGCCGCTGGGCCGCCGAGTACAGCTTCTTTCTTGCCATCCCCACGATTCTCGCGGCCACCCTTGTGCAGGCACTGGAACTGCAGGAGGCCGGCGGCGCCACCCAGCTAGGCTGGGTGGAGATGACGGTGGGTATGGTTGTGGCCGCTGGAGTGGGCACGGCGGCCCTCTATCTGGTCGTCCGCCTGCTCTACAAGGCGCAATTGCGGGTTTTCTCGTGGTATCTCTGGCTGCTCGCAATTTTGGTGGGCCTCGGCGTCATGCCGATGGGGCACTGACGGCATTCGGCTCCTGCGCGCCGCGACCCGCGAGCAAAAGCGCTGCTCGCTCCCGTTGCAGGTGGTGACGGCGGTACAGCGTGTCGGCGCGTGCAGCCGACTGGAGTGAGGAACAGCCGCGCCCGCCGTTGCCATCTGCACCGCCGCACCCTCTTGAAGCGTAGCCTTTGCCTCAGCGCGAGCGCGCGGTGCCCGCTCTCCGAGCCATGGTGCTTGCCTGCAGCAAGTCTCCCTGGCCGCGGAGCGCGCGCAATTACAGTGCATCATGATTCAAACCAGTGCATTCCGCCGCCCCCATTGATACTTCCACCCCCAAACCCCCTTTTTTGATCAGTCAGTTATGCACGTGGCACGGTACCTGCTTCGAATGGGACGACACACGTGACGGCGGACCACCGCCTGATGTGGTTCTCAACGACGGGATTGCGGTTCGTAGCGCCAACCCCCTCCAGGCAAGGGCTCCTGCCACCATCACCTGTGGGGCTCCTTATTCTTGCGTCAACTGAGGCCCAGACGATGACCAATAAGTCACTAGGCGATCCATTCGATCCGAACATTGACCTGCGTCATAGCGCGGGCTGCACGTGCAACAGCTGCGAGCGTGGAAACGACAGCGCCTTTGCGCATCGGCAGGCGCATCACGATAAGGCGGCAGACGACACCGGATCCTCCATGAGCCGGGAAACCATGATGGATCGGCTCATTGAGAGCGCCGTGGTCCGCTCCCTCTTTGCCCACCATGACCCCAGCCGGCGTCAAGTCCTGAAGATGATGGGCTCGGGCACGTTCGCCGCGGCCTTGGCATCTTTCTTCCCACTCGACGCCGCCAAAGCCCTTCTCAAGGACGACCTCGGCACGCCCGAGAAAAAAGACCTGAGTATTGGTTTCATCCCAATCACCTGCGCCACCCCGATCATCATGGCGCACCCCATGGGCTTCTACGAACGCTACGGTCTAAATGTGGACGTCGAGCGGGCTGCCGGCTGGGCGGTCGTCCGGGACAACTCGTTGAACCGCGAGTACGACGCGGCGCACATGCTCACCCCCATGCCCCTCGCCATCACCATGGGCGCGGGCTCGAGCTCGATGCCGTTTCTCATGCCCGCTGTCGAGAATATCAATGGCCAGGCCATCACATTGCGCAACGACCACAAGGACAAGCGCGACCCCAAGGACTGGAAAGGATTCACCTTCGCTGTGCCATTCGAGTACTCGATGCACAATTTCTTGCTGCGCTACTACGTCGCGGAGCACGGGCTTGACCCGGACCAGGACATTCAAATCCGCGTGCTGCCTCCACCGGAGATGGTGGCCAACTTGCAGGCCGGCAACGTGGACGGCTATCTCGCCCCCGATCCGTTCAACCAGCGCGCTGTGTGGGACGAGGTGGGATTCATCCACATGCTCACCAAGGACATTTGGGACGGCCACCCATGCTGTGCATTCAGCACCAGCCGTGCATTTGCTGAAGAGGCACCCAACAGTTTTGGGGCCCTGTTCAAGGCCATCGTTGATGCCACGCACTACTCCTCCGCGCATGAGAACCGCGCGGAAATCGCTGAGGCCATTGCCGGTCGCAACTACCTGAATCAGCCCGTTTCCGTTGTGGAACAAGTCCTCACCGGTCGCTATGCCGACGGCCTTGGTGAGGTCAAGGACGAGCCGAATCGCATCGACTTCGATCCCTTCCCCTGGCACTCCATGGGGGTGTGGATCCTGACGCAAATGAAGCGCTGGGGCTATATCGATGGCGACGTGGACTACAAAGGCGTCGCCGAGCAAGTGTACCTGGCAACGGACTGCGGCAGGCTCATGGAGGACCTCGGATACGAGGCACCGGGCGTCACGTACAAATCCCACACCATCATGGGCAAGGAGTTCGACCCTGAAACCCCGGAAGAATATGTAGAAAGCTTTGAGATCCGGAGGGCCTAACCCATGCTGACCATGGAGAACCTGAAAGCAGCGCTGCTCAGTCTCGCCATCCTCATCGTGCTGCTCGGTGCCTGGGAGTGGAGCATTGAGGGTGCCATCGTCCCGACGGGCGACCAGGAGCTGAGCGAGTATGAGCAGCTCACGGGTGGCAGCGGTGGTGGCTCACGGATACCGGCTCCCTCGGCAGTGATAAGCCATGCCATCACCGAGCTCAGCGACCCGTTCTATGTCCGCGGAAGCAATGACATGGGCATCGGCATACAGCTGGCCCATTCGGTCGGCCGGGTGTTCGCCGGCTATTCCATGGCCCTGCTCGTGGCGGTCCCCCTGGGCTTTGTCATCGGCATGTCACCGCTCATGTACAAAGCACTCAACCCCTATATCCAGGTGTTGCGCCCAATCTCACCGCTTGCGTGGATGCCCCTGGCACTGTTCATCATCCGCGACTCGGGGGCGTCGTCGATCTTCGTGATCTTCATCTGTTCCATCTGGCCCATTCTCGTTAATACGGCATTCGGGGTCTCGGCGGTTTCCAAAGACCTACGCAACGTGGCACGCACCCTGGAGCTGTCGTCACTAAAGACCGCATTCGCCGTCATCCTGCCGGCCGCTGCGCCAACCATCCTCACAGGCATGCGCATTGCCATCGGTATTTCCTGGCTGGTGATCGTAGCCGCCGAAATGCTCGTGGGCGGCACCGGTATCGGCTACTACGTCTGGAACGAATGGAACAACCTGGATCTCACCAGCGTCATTTTCTCGATCCTGATGATCGGCGTGATCGGCATGTTCTTGGACAGCCTGCTGGCCGCTGCCACACGCATGGTCCAGTACGACCACTGAGGCACGCATCATGACCAAACCATTCCTGTACGTGGAAAACCTGACCAAGAAGTTCCCGGGGCCCAAGGGCGAAGACGAACTGACCGTATTCGAGAACGTCAGCTTTGGCATCGAGAAGAACGAGTTCGTCTGTGTTATCGGTCACTCGGGCTGTGGCAAGTCGACCATCCTCAACGTCATGGCAGGCCTGGAGCAATCAACAGACGGCTACGTCTTCATGGACGGCAAGGAAATCAAGGGAACAAGCCTTGACCGTGGCGTGATTTTCCAGAATCACAGCTTGCTGCCGTGGAAGTCGACGCTGGGCAACGTGGCGTTTGCCGTAAAGGCCAAGTGGCCCGGCTGGTCAAAGAAAAAGGTCAACGAGCATGCCATGAAGTACATCGAGCTGGTTGGCCTAACCGGCTCGGAGCATCGCCGTCCAGCACAGCTGTCCGGCGGTATGCGCCAGCGCGTCGGCATCGCGCGTGCCTTTGCCATTGAGCCGAAAATGCTGCTTATGGATGAGCCGTTCGGCGCCCTGGACGCCCTGACTCGCGGCAGCATCCAGGATGAGCTGCTGCGGATCTGCAGCCGGACCAACCAGACGGTGTTCATGATTACCCACGATGTGGACGAAGCCATCCTGCTCTCGGACCGCATCTTGCTCATGACCAATGGGCCGTACGCCCAAGTGGCCGAATCCGTCACCGTGGATATCCCCCGCCCGCGTCAGCGGGAGACTCTGGTGAAGCAGGCGGGCTACTACGAGACCCGTAACCACCTGGTGGACTTCCTGGTACGCCGATCGAAGGAGCTGCAAGGGGAATACGACACTGGGACTAATGAGACGCCCAGCCATGACGATGATCAAGCGCCTTATCCGCGGGTCGTTGCCGGCACCAGACTCTAACCTTTCCACCATTGCCAACGAAGGAGAGCATCATGGACAAGAACGCCATGCGTGAAACCGTTCTCGAGGCGAAGCAGCGCAAGGGCATCACCTGGGAAGCACTCGGCGAGGCCACCGGCCTCTCGCCGGTATTCGTTTGCTCAGCCTGCCTTGGCGAGAACAGCTTGCTGCCAGAGCAGGCACAGGCCGTCGTTAACGCGCTGGACCTGCCGGGCCACCTTGCGGCGACGCTGGAGGCCTACCCAAACAAGGGGCAGCGCGCTGACACCATGCTAAGCGACCCCCTCGTCTATCGTCTTAACGAAGTGGTGATGGTCTATGGCGAGACACTCAAGGAGGTGATCCAGGAAAAGTTCGGCGACGGCATCATGAGCGCCATCGACTTCTCAATGGATGTTGACAAGATCAAGGACCCCAAGGGCGATCGCGTGGTGCTCACCCTAAATGGCAAGTTCCTTCCCTACAAGCGCTGGTAAAGCCTACAAAAAGGCCCCCCGGCGCCCAAGTGCGCTCGGGGGAACAAGCTACCCCGGGGGGTCATCCGGGGTAGCGACGATCTCCGGCATCCCTGAGCTTGCGGTGCTGTGTCGCAGCGCCCGGCGCAATCGTCGTCACTGACAGATGACGGGGATCTTTTGGCGCGGGCCACGCTAGCACTCCGGTACTTCGGTTCCACCTCCAGCGCATGCCGCGAGTCGACCAGCGCGGCGCGGACGAGCGCGTCTAGATCCCGGTCACACACCCTGCGGTCTGCCCAAGGGGCCGCCTCAGGTGGTGCCTTTATCGCCCTCCAGCGCAGCGAGCCGCTGCTCCAACTCCTTCTGCACCGTCACGTCCTTCTGAATGCCGATATAGTACGTGAGCTGATCCTGATCGTTATAGACGGGCGTGATGCTCAGTTCATTCCAGAACATCGAGCCGTCCTTGCGATAATTGCGTAGAACCTGGCGGGTGGCACGGCCATCACGCAGCGCTGCACGGATTTCATCCAGTGGCTCCTGGTCCCGGTCATCGGCCTGCAGGAACCGGCAATCCTGATAGAGGATCTCGTCTGCGTTGAATCCAGTCAGCCGCTCAAAGGCGGGATTGACATAGATTAGGACATTATCCTCGCCCTCCTGCTCGGCAATGACGATACCGTCGTTCGACGCATTGACGAGTCTCCTCAGCAGATCGGCCGGAATGGTCTCCAGATCATTCATGATGATGACTCGTGTCCTGTTGCTGCTGGTTGGGCCTGGGTCGTTGCCTGCGACCGTGATGCATGCGCAGCCCGGCCGACGGTCAGCGCTCCTGCGGTGATTGTGCTGGACCGGGGCAGTTCGGACAAGCCGGGAGCCCCGGGATCATGGTGTCAACAGACTTGCAGGCCACTCCCAGGAGAGCAAGGCCGGTATGGCACCGGCCTCAAAGACAAGTGAGTCGTTCAGGGGGTGCTGAACGGTTCGTCGCGGTAGCGGGACAGAAGGACGCTCACAAGTTCTGATCGATGAACGTGGTGAGCTCACGCTTCGACACAGCCCCAACTTTGGTCGCATGGACGTTGCCGTCCTTGAACAGCATCAGTGTCGGAATACCCCGGACACCGTACTTCGGTGCGGTCTCCTGGTTCTCGTCGATGTCGATCTTCACCACCTTGAGGCGGTCAGCATAGTCGTCGGCTACCTGGTCCAGCACAGGCGCGATCATCTTGCACGGCCCACACCACTCGGCCCAGTAGTCCACCAGGACCGGCTTTGAGGACTTGAGCACCTCTTTATCGAACGTGCTGTCGGTTGTGTGCACAATACGGTCTGACATGACCCCTCCCGTTTAGCTGCACTGTATCTGGAATGAATGGTACACCGTGGACCGGCCCCCGCTTGCCGGTTGCTGCCGATCCGCGCAATCGTCTCGATCAATCCCCCACCTCGAAGCTCGCCGCTGCGAGCTTCGCCTCCAGGGCCGCCAGTTCGGCGATGGCCGCGGCGGCGCGCTCCGCCTCCCTGTCCATCACATCACGCATCATACGCCGCATGATCGCAAGGTGCTGATTTACTGCACGGGCACGCTGCTCCCGGGAGCGGTAGAGCACGCGCCGCAATCCCGGCTCCAGGTCCAGCAACAATTCTTCCAGCAATGAATTGCCGACGATAGGGGCACAGGCATGCGCAAAGGCGAAATTATGTTCGTAATAACCCTCCACGTCACCCCGCCCGGCGCAAGCGACCATCTGCTCCACCACCGTATAAAGGCCGGGGAGATTTTCGGGCGACCAGCGGTGGGCAACACCGCGTGTCAGCGTCTGATACAGCGGCGTCACCACTTCGTACAGACAATGGACATCGTCGGGTCCCATCTTGGTGACCAGCGCGCCCCGCCGCGGCAGAATGCGTACCAGCCGCCGTTTCTCAAGCACACGCAACGCCTCGCGCAATGGCCCTCGGCTCACTCCCATATCCCGCGCCAGCTGGACTTCCAGCAGCCGCGTCTGCGGCGCCACCTCGCCCCGGATAATGCGCTCTCCCAGCGCATTGGCGATGGACACTGAGAGGTTGCCATCACCGATGGCTCGCGGCACTGCTTCGAGCGATGGGCAAGTGGCCATGGGGTGCCTCTTGACTGACATACACTGTTAACAATAGTTAGTCAGACAGAACGTTTGTTGACAAGTAGCTGAACATTTGCAGAATTGTCGACATTGTGCCAAGGAATCAAACAGCCACCCCAGAGGACATCGTGGCCACAGCAAACGATCAAAAACAGCACCAAGCCGGTGGCCGCATCGCCGTCGTCGGCGGCCTGAGAACGCCCTTTGCGCGGCAGGTCACGGCTTTCAAGGATCTCAACTCCATCCAGTTGGGCACCCTGGTGACCACGGAGCTGCTCGCTCGCCTGGACCTGGACCCTGCCCTGGTGGAGCGAATCGTGTACGGACAAGTGGGCATTCAGCCCGAGGCACCGAATATCGCCCGGGAAGTCATGCTCGCCGCAGGCATGTTGCCCGCCACAGACGCCTACAGCATTTCACGCGCCTGCGCCTCCAGCTTCCAGTCCACCGCGGACATTGCCCAGGCCATCCAGCTGGGCGACATCGACATCGGCATGGCGGGCGGCGCGGATTCCACGTCGGTGCTGCCGATCCAGTTCAGTAAGAAGCTCTCGCGGGCGCTGATTCATGCCACCAAGGCCAAGACCTTGGGCGGGAAGCTGCGCCTGTTCAAAGGTATCCGGCCCAGGGATCTGGCGCCGAACCCGCCGGCGGTGAAGGACTACTCCACCAATCTCGGCATGGGGGACATCGCCGAACAGATGGCCAAGAACCACCACATCAGCCGCGAGGAACAGGATGAGTTCGCGCTGCGCTCTCACCAGCTGGCGGCCCGGGCCCGGGAAGAAGGCAAGCTGACAGCCGAGGTCATGACGGCTTTCGTGCCGCCGTACCGGGAGCCCCCCCTGGAGCGGGATAACAACGTCCGCGGTGACACCAGCATGGAAAAGCTGAGTCAACTTCGCCCTGCCTTCGACCGTGACCATGGCACCGTCACCGCCGCCAACAGCACGCCGCTCACCGACGGCGCCTCGAGCTTGGTACTCATGAGAGAAGGTCGCGCCCTGGAGCTGGGTTACGAACCGCTGGGTTTCATCCGCTCTTGGGCGTTTGCGGCGACGAACCCCTTCAACGACGCACTGATGGGTCCCTCTTACGCGACCCCCAAGGCGCTGGATCGTGCCGGGCTCAAGCTAGGAGACCTGGACCTGCTTGACATGCACGAGGCCTTCGCCTCCCAGACTCTGGCCAACATCAAGAACTGGCCTTCCCGGCGTTTCGCCCGAGATGTACTGGGCCGCGACGAGGCCATCGGCGAGGTGGACTGGCAGCGGTTCAACGTGCTCGGCGGGTCGATCGCCTACGGCCACCCATTCGCCGCCACCGGTGGGCGCATGATCATCCAGACGCTCAATGAACTGCGCCGGCGTGGTGGCGGTGTGGCACTGAACACCGCCTGTGCAGCGGGCGGACTGGGCGCGGCAATGGTTCTGGAGGTGGCGTAATGGCAACGGCGACGCCCGAAGAGACGGATGCAAGCATCTTCCAGATCAACAAGCGTGACGACGGTATTGCCGTGGTCACCATCAATGTCCCTGGGAAGAGCCATAACATCTTAAACCGCGCCCTCATGGACGCAGCCCGCCAATGTCTGGACGACCTCGAGACGGAGGAGCAGCTCAACGGCGTGGTGTTCATGAGTTCGAAACCTGGCTCGTTTATCGCCGGGGCGGACGTCGAAATGCTGCACGCCTGCAACACCGCTGAAGAGGCCACGGAGCTCGCCCGCTCTGGACAGGCCTTCTTCGACCGCATCGCGAGCTTCCGCGTGCCCGTGGTCGCCGCCATCAACGGCTCCTGTCTGGGTGGCGGTCTGGAGTTCGCCTTGGCCTGCCGCGGCCGCGTCTGTACCAACTCCGAAAGCACAGCGCTGGGCGTGCCCGAGGTCATGCTCGGCCTGTTACCCGGCAGCGGCGGCACCCAGCGGCTTCCGCGCCGGGCGGGGATACAGTCGGCACTTGACATGGCGCTCACGGGCAAGCAGGTCACTCCCGGCAAGGCAAAGCGCATAGGCCTTGTGGACGACGTGGTGCCCGAGCCGATCCTCGAAGATGCCGCCGTGCGCCTGACCCGGAAGTTACAGGGCAGGAAGTCGGGCAACGAGCGGCGACGGTCATGGATGGAGCTATTGCTGGAGACCAACCCCATCGGCCGGCGCGTTGTCTTCGACCAGGCGCGCAAACAGGCCCAGTCGAAGACGCGCGGCAACTACCCGGCCCTGCCGCGGATCATCGAGTGCATCGAGACGGGCATGAGCCAGGGCATGGAAAAGGGACTCGAACTGGAGGCGAAGCGCTTCGGCGAGCTGGCCATGACGCCCCAGGCGCGGCAACTCATGAACATTTACTTCGCCACCACGGCCATGAAAAAGGATCCCGGCAGCGACGATGCCTCGGCGCAACCGCGGGGGGTCCGCCGGGTGGCCGTCCTCGGTGCCGGCCTCATGGGCGCGGGCATCGCGTTCGTGACCACCAACAAGGCGGGCCTGCCGGTGCGGCTGAAGGACATCGCCGTAGAAGGCTTGAACAAGGGTATGCGGCACGTCAACGATCAGCTCCGGGAGCGGGTCAAGCGGGGCCGCATGACGGCCTTCGAGGCCGAGGTGCAGCGCAATCGCGTCACACCGACCGTGGAGTACACGGGTTTCACCAGCGTCGACGTGGCGATTGAGGCAGTGTTCGAGGATCTCGATCTTAAACACCGGATGGTTCAGGACGTGGAAGCGAACGCCGGCGATCAGACCATCTTCGCCAGCAACACCTCGTCCATCCCGATCACGCACATTGCCCAGGGCGCACGGCGGCCGCACAACGTCATCGGCATGCACTACTTCTCGCCGGTGGAGAAAATGCCGCTGCTCGAGGTGATCGCCACAGAACAGACCCACCCGGAGGTCATCGCCACCACCGTGGACATGGGTCGCCGCCAGGGCAAGACGGTGATCGTCGTCAAGGATGGCGCCGGCTTTTATGTCAATCGCATCCTCGCCCCGTACATCAATGAGGCCTGCCACATGCTAAGCGAGGGTGTGGCCATCGATCGCATCGACGAGACCCTGCTCGACTTCGGCTTCCCCGTGGGGCCGTTCGCCCTGCTCGACGAGGTCGGCCTGGATGTGACCGCCAAGGTTGCACCGATCCTGCACGAGGCCTTCGGCGAGCGCATGCGACCGGTGCCAGCCGCGGATGCCATGCTCGAAGACGGGCGCTACGGCAAGAAGAGCCAGAAGGGCTTTTACCAGTACGGCGGCAAGAAGAAAAAGGGCAAGAAGGAGGTGGACAGAAGCGTCTACAGCCTGCTGAAGGTTGACCCCAGCGCGGAGGCGCCGGAGTCGGACATCATTGACCGCACCGTGCTGATGATGGTCAACGAAGCGGCGCGTTGCTGGGACGAGGGGGTGATCCGCACGCTGCGCGACGGGGACATCGGTGCGGTCTACGGCATCGGCTTCCCGCCCTTTCGTGGTGGGCCGTTCCGTTACATGGACGAGCTTGGACTCCCGGAGATCGTGCAGCGGCTGAAGGAACACCAGGGCAGGCACGGGCAGCGCTTTGCGCCGGCGCCGATCCTGGAGCGCATGGCAGCCAGCGGCGAACAATTCCATCAGAAGTGACCGGAGCGCACCTCGGTTCCGGCGTGCAGGATCATCGAAGCGCGTAGGGTGGATTAGCGTAGCGTAATCCACCGTCGATGACATGGCGCCGCAGGCGCACGACTCATGCTGCGCTTGTGCGCCTGCGGCGCGGTTTGTTAGACGGTGCATTACGCTGTCGATAATGCCCCCTACGCCCTTCGATCGGCCGCGGTGCCATGGGGTGGCGACACGCCGTGGCCGTGGATTACGCTGCGCTAATGACTACACCACGCACCGACCATCAAGGCTTTTGAAGGGCGAGAGGGCCCGAGCGCAGGCTTCGGCTGTCGGAAACCGCTCAAGGGAGACTGCGAAGGGCCGTCCTCTTGCCCACTCCGAGCGAAACGGTTATCACCTTGGTCAGGACGTGGGATACTCTCTGCCGCGCCACCAAATTGGCCCCATGAGCCGTTGCACAGCATGGCCCTGATGATACGCCGCTGCGCAAACGAGGCTGGTCTCGACCAGTAATCCAGTTACATCATAACACCTTTATTATGAAGATCGCCCGGAGGCGGGATGCTCGGGATTCGGGACGTCACCCATCGCTACCGTGATGGCACCACCATCACGCTGCCGAACTGGCAGGCCCAGGATGGCGAACACTGGGCGCTGCTTGGGCCTTCCGGCAGCGGCAAGACGACGCTGCTGCATATCCTTGGCGGCCTACTGCGACCGCAGCGGGGCCAGGTATTCATCGGCGAGCGGCGCCTGGACCAACTCGGCGAGCGGGCACTGGACCAGTTTCGGGGCCAGCATATCGGCGTCGTCTTCCAAACGCTGCATCTGGTGGATGCGCTGACCGTGGAAAACAATCTGCGCCTCGCCCGGTACTTCGCCGGACTCTCCCAGGACCGTAACCAGATCCTCGAGGTCCTGGATCGTCTGGGCGTGGCGGAAGTCGCCCGACACCACCCGCATCGCCTGAGCCAGGGACAAGCCCAGCGGGTTGCCTTGGCGCGTGCCATCATCAACGAGCCTGCAGTCATCCTGGCCGACGAACCGACCTCCGCCCTGGATGACAAAACCTGCCAGCAGGTGCTGGAACTGCTCACGGCACAGGCCCTGGCCTGTCACGCCACCCTGGTGATCGCGACCCATGACGCCCGCGTGCGCGGTGTGCTGGAGCATGCCCTGGAGCTGGAGCCCGCAGAATGAACCTCTTTCGCCTGAGTTTGGCGTATCTGCGCCGCAACGCACTTTCAGCCTTGCTCAATGTGCTGTTGCTGGCGCTGGGCATCGCGACCATTACAGTCCTGCTGCTGTTCAGTTATCAGGTGGAACAGCGGCTGACCCGCGACGCCGCCGATATCGACATGGTCGTCGGGGCAAAAGGCAGCCCCATGCAGCTGATCCTCTCCAGCGTCTTTCATATCGACGTGCCCACCGGGAATATTCCACTCCACGAAGCGCGCTGGGTGCAAAACCACCCGCTGGTGGCTGGCACGATCCCACTGGCACTGGGTGACAGCTACCGCGGCTTCCGCATCGTCGGCACCACGCCCCGGTATGTGCGCCACTATGGTGGCGCTCCTGCAGGTGGAAGCCTATGGGACGACGACATGGAAGCTGTGCTGGGCGCCCGGGTCGCGGAACGCACCGGCCTGGGGGTGGGCGATCGGTTTGCGGGGGTTCATGGAATCACGGGGGGCGAGGCGGTGGGCGGTGAGGTCCACGAGGACCACCCTTACACAGTCACGGGGGTTCTCCGGCACACCAACAGTGTGCTCGATCGCCTGATCCTTGTCAGCGTCCCGAGTGTTTGGAAGGTGCATGGCTACGACCATGAGGCCGGTCTGGGCCCGGAACATGAGCACGCCGGTGGACGCCCTGCGCAAGATGGCGCCGTCGATGGCAACGGGGATGCGCAAAGCGATGACGAGGGGGCGCAGGGGCCTGACGACGAGCGCGAACTCACCGCACTGCTGGTTCAGTATCAATCGCCCCTTGCGGCCGTGACCTTGCCCCGGGTCATCAATAGCCGCGGGCCACTGCAGGCCGCCGCGCCTGCCTACGAGACCGCACGTCTGATGCAGATGATGGGTATCGGCCTGGACACCCTGCGCGCCTTCGGCTGGGTGCTCGTCATCGCCGCCGGGCTCGGCGTCTTCATCGGGCTTTACAATGCGCTCAAAGACCGGCGCTACGATCTCGCGCAGATGCGCACCCTCGGTGCCTCGCGCAGGCGCCTGTTCAATCATATTCTCACCGAGGCGATCATGCTCGCGGTAATGGGCGCCCTGCTCGGGCTCGCTCTGGGCCACGTGGCAGCGGAAGTTCTGGGCCAGTCGTTCCGCCAAACGCAACAACTGGAGATTACCGGTGCGGTGTTCCTCACCCAAGAGCTGTGGCTCGTGGGGCTCGCAGTGGCGGTTGGCATCGTTGCGGCGGTGATCCCCGCCGTCCAGGCGTACCGCACCGATATCGCCGAGACGCTTGGCCGCGGCCGCTGACATCCCATTGGCGGGGCCAACGGAGCGGCTCAATTCGGATCTCACGGGACACGAAGCATGTTGCGATTCTCACAGGCGCTTTTGATCACCGCCGTCTGCCTTGCCCTCGCCGGCTGCGGGTCGGATGAACCCTCGACGGACAGTCTGGCGGACACCGATGCCCAGGCCGATCCCCAAAGACCCATCGCCCAGGGGGCGGCCGATCGGAACGGCAATGCCATTCGCATTTACATGGTCGGCATGGATGACTTCGGCGAGGTCGCGGGGCTGACCACCTCCAGGGAGGGATACCTGGATCTCACCCTGGCACTGGAGGACGACGGCGGCAAGCCCATCGCCTCCGAAACGCTTGACGTGAGTTCGCTGGTGGGCAACGAGCTCAACAAGAGCCAAGTAACTACCGATGCCAAGGGTAAAACCGACCTCCGGTTCCGAGCGATCCTGCCTGGCCAGGACACGTTGACCGTCACCGGCGCAGGCACCAGCAAGCAGCTGAGCGTCTATGTCAGCGATGAGGCGTACGGCCACTCCCTCGACCCCGTGGAGGAGCACGCCACCGAGCTGCCACAGGTGCAGGGAGCCGTCTCCTGGGATCTGCTTGGCGGGGTCGAGACACAGGGAGGCCGGCATGGGCTGCTGGAGCCGCTCTTCGATGACGAGATCCGGGATCTGGACGGGCGCGACGTGAAACTTCAAGGGTTTATGATGCCTTTGGACAACAGCGAGAGGCAGCAGCACTTCCTGATCACGCGAACCCCGCCGAGCTGCTTCTACTGCCTGCCGGGGGGGCCGGAAAGCGTGGTGGAGGTCAAAGCAGCACGGGCAGTTGCGTTTACGTTCGAACCGGTGGTGCTCTCCGGTCGCATGACGCTGCTGGAGGACAGCGACATGGGGCTGTTCTATCGGCTGGAAGACGCGCAAGTGGAGCGAGAATAATCACGTTGCGGGAGCTTGAAACCGCCGCGCACATCGGACTTACTTGCCACACAGCCGCCGCCCAGCGAGCCGGCGACCCTATTGCGTCATGCTTGATACGCTGTGCGGCCAGGGATAAGGAGCACAGGCGCCGTTGGCTGTCAGCCTCGGCGAGACCATGCGCACCATCGACTCAATGACGATACCTGACGAGCTCAACAAATGGCCGCAGCCATAATCCATGACTATCCCCATCGTGTCGCCGGGCATTGTGGCTCCGGCGCACTGCGCGACCTGATGGAGTGGGCGGCGCTGGGATGGGACGGCGCGCCCGAAGAAGGTTTGGTGTTCGGCCTAAGCGGCGGTTTGTCTTTCCTGTACACGCGCGCCCCGGGACTGAAGCCGCCAATCTACGTCGTCGGCCGCAATGCCGACGTGGAGCAGAATGTCTGCCGGCGGCTCGGCATCACCGCCACCGCCCGCCGAACCGATAACCCGGACGAGGGCTGGCGCTGGATCACCGAAGAGCTGGATGCCGGATGCCCGGTGCTCATCCATGCGGATATCGCCGAGCTCCCTTACCTGCGCGTGCGTCTTTCCAACACACGGCACTCCATCGTCGTCGTCGGCTACGACGAGGGCCGCGGCGTCGCGTGGCTCGCGGACAATGACCGCGAAACCATCCAGGAGGTGCCTCTGGACGCCCTGGCCCGCGCGCGCAACTCGCAGGGCTTTCCGGATCCGAACCGTCACGCCGCACTCCTCTTGCGCTTCCCGCGCCGTCTGCCGGACCTCCTGACGGTCGCGCGGGATGCTGCCGCAGAAGCCGCGCGGCACATGCGGCAGGGGACAGGCTCCCTGTTCGACCCGAACGTGTTGCCCGCCGGCGCCCTCACGGCCACCGGTCTGGAGGGCGTACGCACCTTCGCCCAGGACATCGCCGCTTGGCCGGAGATCTTCGATGACGGCACCTTGACCGCGTCAGTGCGGGCCATCCCGGTGTTCGTGGAGAAAGCCGGCACCGGTGGCGGGCTCTTCCGACGCTTGCAAGCCGGGTTCTGTGCCGAGGTGGCGCGGCTGACCGGTGATGCGGGTTTCCATGATGCCGCGATCGCCTATCGGCACTGCGCGGACGCCTGGAGCCATCTGGCCAACCAGACCCGACTCGAAGCGCCGGACCCCGCCGGCATTGCCGACGCCGCAGCACGTCTGCCGGATGCTGAAGAAAACGCCGTGCGGGGGCTGGAAAAGGTGGCATCCAAACCCTCATGATGGGAACCACCCAGGCAGCAGGGGCCGCGAGACCGATGCAGATCCACACCCGTCCCATCAATGAACGCGTCAACTGGCTCATGGAACTCTCGCGGGCGTATTCGGAGGGCTTTTGCAGCCCGTCGGCGTGGCTCGCGCGCGAACGCTACCTGGCCGTGCATCCCACCCGCATCATCGTGCTCAAGTGCATGGATGGGCGCATCCAGATTCCCCATACAACGCGCACCCCGCTGGGCATCATTTACCCATTCCGCAACCTCGGCGGCATCTTCGATCTGGGCTGGCCCTATCTGGGCGAGATACTTACGGGCACGGTGCACGAGGCCACCCGCGCCGGGCATCCCGCGCTCATGCTCATCACCTACCATTTCTCCCGGGGCGATCCCTCCCGTGGTTGTGCCGGGTTTGACTGCGACACCGAGGCCGCCGTGGACCACGCCTACCAGATCCGCACCCAGGCGGAGGCCCTGTTCGGCGACGATCACGCCCATGTCTACCCGCTGGTTTGCGGCTTCGAAACGGACAGCGATGCCCTGATCATTCACGGTAACGACGGCGCCACCCTCGATGTATCGGCCCTCGACGTCGATGACGCGCCGTCGCTTGAGCAGCGGGTGATGGCCCTTTGTCCGGACATGCCGGCCCCGGTCTGCCGGGATTTGCTGCCGTTCCTGGAGGGCAATCTGGCGCACGTTCACTCCATTCGCGGCGTGGCCCGCGAGCTGGACATCGAGCACCGGGAGTGGGCGATCTGCCTGGGTGGCGGATTCGATTTCCTGCACGTGCCAAACATGGCGCTCATCATCGGCCCCTACAACCCCAACCTCTCGGAGCCAATCGGCACCGCCGCAGGAATCATCGTCGACAACATGGCCGCCGGGCGCATCCCCGATGACGGCTTTCTGCTGCTCGCCTCGACACCGTATCAGGAATTCGGTGTCGACCGCGCCCGCGCGGAATTGAAATCCCGCTTTCTCGCCCACTTTGCCGCCGAGGTGATCCGCCGGGATCATCCAGAGCTTGCCAAGCGCATGACCGCATACACCGCAGTGGTTAACTGGCCCACTCGACGCCTGGATATACTGGAAATGACCAGCTAGCATTGCGCACTCGCACGCCCGTCATATACGCCAAGGCGGTCGTATGCCAGTATGGCAACCAAAATCGGCGTCGCCGACGTGTTAACCTGACCAATAAGTGCGTAATATTTGTACCAACAATGACAACGGGGCGACAGGTTTGTCGGCACGTCCCGACAGCAGGGCACCAGGCCGCACCGCCTTCGCACTTGAACTGTCTCCCCCGTTACCGGTGCGCTCGTAGCGCGGGCATGCAACGACGCCCGCCCATCCCACCCCTATTGGAGAAGATTCGCCAATGACTGAGAAAGATCCGAACAAAGGCTACATTGCCATCCTCGGTTGGAGCATCAGCTGCATCGATGCCCTGGAGCGTTTCGACCGGCGCTACGTCATCGTCGCCCCTGAATGGGCCGCGGACTATGCCAAAGAGCACAACATCCCGTTTATTCCATGGGATTTCGAGCGCCTCAACGACCGTTCCATGGAGATCGCCGAGCGGCTGCGGGACGAGGGTGTGGATGTCGCTATCCCACTATTCGAGGAGACAGTGGAATGGGCGGGCGCCGTAAACGCCGTGCTCATGGGCAACCCGCGGCTGCACGGCCAGGCCGTTCTCTTCCGGGACAAGGCCCTGATGAAGCGCCGCGCCCAGCTCGGCGGCATCCGCGTGGGCATTTTCGAGGAAGCCCATGACCGCCAGGACGTGATCCGCTTCCTCAAGCGCGTCAACCAGACCCTGCTCAAGCTCGACGGTGACCCGGATGACCCGATTCACCTCAAGGCGTTCGACAAGGCCGGCTGCCTCGGGCACCGGGTGATTCGCAAGCCGGAAGATATCGACACGATTCCGGAAGAAGAGTTTCCGGTGCTGATGGAAAGCCACCTGGACGGCTGGGAATTCGCCGTTGAGGCCTGGATCCAGAATGGCAAGATCCGCTTCCTGAATATTTCCGAGTACGTCACGCTGGGTTATTCGGTATTCGTGCCAGCGACGCCGGAGTTGGAAAGCTGGCGCAACCTGATCACCAAAGAAATCGAGAAACTCATCAAGACCTTCGACATCGAATTCGGGTTCATCCACCCGGAGTACTTCGTGACCAGCGACGGCACCATGTACTTCGGCGAGGTCGCGTATCGGCCGCCGGGCTTCAAGGTCTTCGAGCTGTTGGAGCGCGCGTACGGCTTTAACGCCTATCAGGGCATGGTACTGGCATTCGATCCGAAGACCACGGAAGAAGAGATCGAGGCGTTCTTCCCCCGCCCGGTGTTGGATGCCAAGGGCCATGCGGGCTGCTTCGGCGTCTACCCGCGCCGCCGTGTGGTCAGCAAGTTAGAGATTCCGGAGGAGACCGAGAACCACGAGTACTTCGAGTACCACGAACTCACGCCTCCATTGGAGGAGACGGTGACCAAGCGCACCGCCTTCGGCACCCACTGGGGTCTGATTTACTTCTTTGGTGACAACCCGCACAAACTGCGGGATCTGCTGAAGCACCAAGAGGAGCTGGATTTCTACGTGTAACGCCGCGGCAACGCTTCGTTCGCGTATCTCCGAGGGCCCGGCGGCCGTCAGCTGAACTGGCGGCCGGCCGCCCAGCTATTCTTGGCCATGTCGGCAATTCTCTCAACCGCGCCCTCGGGAATCGTGGCATCCACGGCTTCATCCCGCGGGTCGAAGTGGAAGATATACAGCCGCGAGAGGAACTGCTCGAATGGCAACGACGACTCCCCGTGCCGTTCGCCCGCCCCTTCTGTGGACACCTCCACCCCGTTCCCCCAATCCTGAGTGCTGTCGTTGTTGGGGTTGAAAAAATACACACGCATCTCGCCGTCGGGATCATAACCGACGCGCTCGATGGCAATGGCATGCCAGCCCACGAACTTTGCGGTTGAGTCCGTGACGGCAATGCCGGCGGGTTGGGAATGGATCACCGGGTTCTTGCCATTGTACAACGGATGGTAGCAGGCGTAGAAACGGCGTATAAAGCGCGCGAAATTGACCACAGCTCCAGTCGCCACATCGACCACGATGGCGAATCCACGCCCCACCCACCACCCATGGAACTCTGGATTCACCCATTTGTGTGGGTCCTCGCTGCGAAACGCGCAAAGCCGCCCCATCTCCATATACAGGGCATCGAGGTGCGGCACAGTCACTGCCGAAACGGGATCAACATCATATAACGGGGCCGGTGGCATATGCGCCGTGAGCGCCGCCGACGAGAGCGCTTTGCCCTCGAAGTGCGCGCTTACATCATTATCGCGCGTGGCCCAGGCCACGACCTGCAGCAGGTAATCCGGGTCGTTGCTCGACCACATGGACAGCGCCCGCGCGGACTGGCAGGTGGGATTGTTGCCCTGACCAATACCCCGCGGACAGCCGAGCACATTGATCACCCCGGCGAGCAGGCGTGCCCATGCCGCCGAGCGGGCATTGTCGTCCTGTACGCCGAGCAGCCGTTCCGCTTCCGGCGAGAGCTGAAGGTGGATCTGCCGCCACAAAGCGGCCGGCACCGGACCACTGTAGAGCACACCGCGCTCAAGCAACCCGGCCAGCCCGTACACCGCCTGTGCCGTCTCGGGCCACAGTGCCTCGCGGATCAGCTTGTGGACAAGCTCGCTGTAACAGGTGAGCCCATCAACCCCTGTGCTGCTCAAACCCAGGGTGGACGACACCAGGTCCGGCGCATGGTCGAGCACATAGTGCAGAAACACCGGGTGGTAAGGGGAGACCAGCCCGGTGTCATGCATGGCCCGCCCAAAACCAAGGGCTTCATTGCGCAACGCCGCTTCGTCCATGCCGGCCAGGCGGTCGCGAAAGACATCGAGCCCCGGATCCTCCTGGCAGCCGCGGGTCGGCCCGTAAAGCGCACTGATCAGCCTTTCGGCACCGCGCGCGCTCGCCGCGGGCACCCCCGGTTCGCCGCTGTTGAGGTAGCCGGCAACGCTATTGATCATTTGGTGGACATGGCCCAACTCGATCGGCCGCTGCGCAAGGATGCGCCAGATTTCGCTGATCAGCTCCTCGACCACTTCGCCGAAACCGACCTGCTCTGCCACGAACCGCTGGTGCTGATACACAAGCTCGGCGTTCCGGCCCAGGCGAATACGCTCGGACTCATCCATCTGGCCAAAGACCAGTCGCAGGTTGAGCGCCAGCACCCGGGCGAGAAACTGCCGGGCATCGTCGGGTGAGAGGGTCGCCGATGCCAATTCCCCTCGCGCCACCGCCACCAGACGCAGTTCGCTGAGACATTCCAGGATCAGGGTGTGATCGTTGCTCAACTTGAGCGTGTTAGCAGCCATAACGGGCTGGAGCTTTTCCGGGAACTCCCAGTCGCTGCCCATGAATATGCCGGCCGCCTCGAGCGCACAGATACGGCGGTAGACCACCTCTACGCCCCCCGGCACCGCCATCAAGCGTCGGGCCGCCTCCAATGCACCTGCACTCTGGGTGAATTTGGCAAAGGACTGGACCTGCGCCAGCCGCTCACAGGCGTCATCGAGGCGCTGGGCGAATCGCTCCAGACGGGCCTGCTGTTCGGCGCTATCGTCTGTCATCATGACTCCGTCGAGGGCGACCTCGGTCTGGCGACACGGACCACCGCGCAAATCTGAGTGACGTCACTCGCACCCCCTGCAAGCGGTTCAGCCTGCAACGAAGCGCGGAAACACGTCCGTCTCAATCGCAAGGCACTGCTCAGAACTTAATCCAGTGCATACTGGCGTCTTGAGGCTTATGTTGTCCAATGCAGCAGCCCCGTGCCCAAGCGGTTCCCCCGGTCAAACGGCTCAAAGTCCCCGTCTGCTACATCAGATCCCGGGGAATGGAGCGGTCCACATTATGGGAATGCACGCGTTGGTCGCCTTCGTAGCCGTCCATTTCCGCGCGCAGATGGAAGTCGTCGCAATCGGAGGTCAGTACCGTGCGGGTACGCACCGAAATCGACCAGTCACCACGGGACATACCGCGAACACACTCAACCTCGCCCCGCACCGAATCGTAATCGTTTCTGGTGTGGCTGTACCACTCCGTTGTGCGCACCTGCATGGCAACCTGCAGCTCGTCGAAGCGAAACTCGCCCTCGTCCTTCTTCACCTCCAGGGTTGAGCAATCGGCCGCCAAATCCCGCACCACGGTCCAACCGTAGTCTCTGGGCCTGTTTAGGGTTGTCCGACCGGCGGGCGCCCCGCGCGGGGGGCCAGGGTCGCGGATAGCGTCGACACTGTCTCGCGCCGCCCGGATGGGGAGTTCCAGCGGCTTGGGCTCGTCGTGCCCGTCCCGATGGGTGAGGTTCAGCAGGCCGTAGGTGACCCGGGTGGCCTCGTCGTCCACGGCGACGTCGGACAGCCGCACGGCGATCATTGCAACAGGGCGATCCGCCGCGACCTGCAGAGTGACCGCGGGGGCACCGATAGTGCTCGTTCACCGACCCGTGACGCCAATAGTCATCACGGCGTTGACGGCTGAGCCACTGTTCCAGCCAGAAGCCACTGCCTTCCGTGCGGGCATGCCACACGTCGCGCCAACGATCACCGACGATGGCCGGATCCGGTGGTTAAAGAGTTAATGAATACATCGAACCTGGATTATGCCGGTCAAGTTGAAGGGCCCACACACCATCACGGGGCGCGGGAACTCGTTGCGAGCGCCCGGCCGCAGTCTGTTGCGTCATCTTTCGCATTTGGGCCCCCGTAGGGGGGAGTCAGAACAGGAAGTTCAGACCCAGATAGCCCGCACCAATTCGCTGACTGGTGCGCTCCCCTTCACTGCCGCCCGGGCCGCGCACCTGGGGCTCCAGGGCGTACACGTCCACCCCACCGCGCACGAGGAGATGGGGATTGACATGGATCTGCACACCAACCCCAGCCTTGCCAATTGGCTTGCGGGTGAACACGGAGAAGCCGTCGTCGCGCTCATCGAGCCGCGCAACACCACCACCAACACGACCGAACAGGTCAACGCTGCGAGAGACCGGCGCGTACAGCATGCCGGAGATCACCAGGGCGTTATAGCTGGCACGAAAATCACCCTGGCGGAAACGCCCCAGGTCGTGGAGACCCGCCTCAACACCAACCCATTCGTTGACACGGTAGCCACCGTAGAAGCGCACGCCGCCGCTCTCGTCGTCGAAGTCGTCACCAAAAGCGTCGGCGCCCTCGGTAATTTTCGTGCCCAGCAGGTCGATACCCCAATACCCATAGGACGAGTGACCAGACGCTGCGCTAACGGCCGGAACAAGCACAAGTACAAGCACAACCACCAGTAGCCGAACCGGCTGCATGACGTACACCCCCGAATTAATCCATATCTCGCAGATATTGAATAAGACAACCCTGCCCGGCTGCGGTTCCTCGGTCCCCTGCAGCGCCGCCCCGCGAAGCCGCGCCACTACCCCGCCGCGCGTTCGTCGAATGCTCGGGGCTTGTCTATGCTTACTCTACGAATAGAGTGTGCATTCCCGCCTGCCAACCCACACCGGGAGACAGGAGGTATTCGTCATGGCGAGTGATGACCCCAGAGCGGTGGAGCGCGCGGCTATGATCATTCGCTCCTATGGCCACGGCAGCACAGAGACGATGCTCGCCACGCCCTGGAAGGAGTTCCTCGATTCCATGTAGACATCAAAACGAGGGGCCGGGTGTGCTCTCGGCCCCGCTTCGGTGCTGAAACATGCCGATCCGACAGCAACTCGAAGGCGAATGGGCTCCGGTACTCGTCTACACGGACGAGGTGGACCACGCAACTCGTGAGCAGCTCAGGCGCATTGCGGCCTTGCCGATCATCCACCATCACGTGGCCGCTATGCCCGATGCGCACCTTGGCAGGGGTGCCACTGTCGGCGCCGTCATCCCGACCCGGGAGGCCATCATCCCCGCGGCGGTCGGCGTGGACATCGGCTGCGGCATGACTGCGGCGCGCTTGAGCCTGGAAGCCTCATACCTGCCAGACAATCTACGCCCGATGCGCCAGGCCATCGAGTCGGTGGTTCCCCTGGGCCAGGCAAGCCACCAATCGGCAGATGCCCCCATGGCAGCCTGCCGGCCGCTGCAACCGGGGTTACGCAAGATCCTCGACGAACATCCTGTCATCGGCGAGATGGGGCGAAACATGGACCGGAAGTGGATCGAGCAAATGGGCACGCTCGGCGGCGGTAATCACTTCATCGAAGTGTGCCTGGATGAATCCGGGCAGGTATGGGTGATGCTGCATTCCGGCAGCCGAGGCGTCGGTAATGCCATCGGGCGCTATTTCATCGAACTCGCCCGGGATGATATGCGCGTTCACAACATCAACCTGCCTGATCGCGACCTCGCCTATCTGCGCGAAGGCACACGCTGGTTCGACGACTACGTCGCGGCCGTCGAGTGGGCACAGCACTATGCCCACACGAACCGCCAGGTGATGCTGGGCAACATTCTGGGCGCCCTGGGCCGGGTATTACCAACATTCGAGGTCACCGATGAGGTCATCGACTGTCATCACAACTACATCGCCCGGGAAACCCATTACGGCAAGACCGTCTGGGTCACGCGCAAGGGAGCGATCCGCGCTGGCCGGGACGATCTCGGCATCATCCCCGGCAGCATGGGAGCGCGCTCGTACATCGTGCGCGGCCTTGGCAGCGCGGACGCCTTCGACTCCTGCGCGCACGGCGCCGGGCGTGCGATGAGCCGGCGTCAGGCCAAAGAGCGCATCAGCCTGGCGGAATTCAGGGCACAGACGCGCCATGTCGAGTGCCGCAAGGACCGCAGCGTACTGGATGAATCCCCCGGGGCGTACAAGGACATCAACCAGGTCATGGCCAATCAGTCGGATCTGGTGGAAAGCCTGCACGAGCTGCGGCAAATCGTGTGCGTCAAGGGTTGATCCCCTGGCTTCGCCCCTGCCCGTCCTGTGTCTGCTCGCGGCGCGGCGTTTTGCGGCGGGGCGTCGGCTACCAGGAGCGGACCCGCCCGACATCAACGTGGAGAAAACCGGAGTTCTCATAATGACCGACGCCGCCAGCACGTAGAGCCATCGCTGCCTGTCGCACCCGCTCCAGCGGCTGGCCAGGCACTCTGACATCGACTGCCTTGCCTTCCATGTGCATGCTCCGCTTGGCTACGGCCCGGCCCTTGCGACGCAGCATCTCATTGGTCGCCGGTGAGCGATAACCGGAGATAACCTCATAGCGAGCGTCAAAACCGAGGCTGGACTGCAGCGCGTTCAACGTATCCAACAGCTCCGTGTCGATCGGGTGAACAGCATCGGTGCGGTGGTCCCGCAGGAGGTAGCTGATCTCCCCCACGGCGTCCGGGAGGTAGTTGCCATCTTCCCAGTAGGTGACAGACAGGGCCTCCCCGGTGTGCAAATTGTGAAGGCGCAGGCTGCGCTGGCGGCTTGCGGCGAACGCCATCATTGCACTTGGCGAGATCGCACCGGCAAGGGCCCAGGCGGAGGCAGCAATGATTCGACGACGGCTGAGTTGGCGGCCTCCCGATTCGCTGCACATTTCGGCTAATCCCCCGATTGCAGGCCTGCTCCCTGGGACCCGGGTGTGCCCGTGGGGCCATCCAGGTGATGTCACGCAAACAGTGCGTGGCTACACACGCAGTAGAATAGTTACGGCACCGGGCGGGGCGGCGGCACCAGTGCGCTAAGGAAGCCACCGACTCCGCTTCGCTACGTCGTCGAACCAAATTGTTCATCCGGGGGTTCGAATCCCCCGGACCATGACCTTTCCTGAGCGGGACCTGCGGCCCCGCTCAGGAAAGGTGGCGGAGAGGGAGGGATTGCTGCGGCGCTGCGCGCCTTGCCCTGCGGGTCGTTGCCGCTGCGCGCCAACGACCGACTCCGCTTCGCTACGTCGTCGAACCAAATTGTTCATCCGGGGGTTCGAATCCCCCGAGTCCATGACCTTTCCTAAGCGGGACCTGCGGCCCCGCTTAGGAAAGGTGGCGGAGAGGGAGGGATTGCTGCGGCGCTGCGCGCCTTGCCCTGCGGGTCGTTGCCGCTGCGCGCCAACGACCGACTCCGCTTCGCTACGTCGTCGAACCAAATTGTT
>NZ_SKOG01000213.1 GCF_007120195.1 Aquisalimonas sp. | reverse complement strand
GAACACCATGAAAGCACCCGTTCGCGTTGCTGTCACCGGCGCCGCTGGACAGATTGGCTACAGCCTGCTGTTCCGTATTGCCGCCGGCGACATGCTGGGCAAGGACCAACCGGTGATTCTGCAGTTGCTCGAAATCACGCCCGCACTCGAAGCGCTGCAGGGCGTGGTCATGGAAATCGAGGACTGCGCGTTCCCGCTGGTGGCCGGGACGACCACGAGTGACAAAGCCGAAGAGGCGTTCAAGGATATCGACTACGCACTGCTCGTGGGTGCGCGCCCGCGCGGTCCGGGAATGGAGCGCAAGGACCTGCTGGAGGCCAACGCGGCGATCTTCTCCGTGCAGGGCAAGGCCCTGAACGACGTCGCCAGCCGTGGCGTGAAGGTGCTGGTGGTGGGCAACCCTGCGAATACCAATTCCCTCATCGCCCAGCAGAATGCGCCGGACCTGAATCCGGGGCAGTTCACCGCCATGACCCGCCTGGATCACAACCGCGCCCTGGCGCAACTGGCCAATCAGACGGGCGTCCACACCCAGGACATCACCCGCCTGACGATCTGGGGCAATCACTCCTCGACGCAGTATCCCGATATCAGCCATACGTTGGTCAAGGGCGAGCGCGCTGCGGATAAAGTGGATCGCCAGTGGTACGAGAATGATTTCATCCCCACCGTTCAGCAGCGTGGAGCCGCCATCATCAAGGCGCGCGGCGCGTCCAGTGCTGCCTCGGCTGCAAGTTCAGCGATTGATCACGTTCGTACCTGGGAACTCGGCACTGCCGAGGGTGACTGGACCAGCATGGGCATCCCGTCTGACGGCAGCTACGGTATTACCGAGGGCATTATCTATTCCTTCCCCGTGACCTGTGCCAACGGCCGCTATGAGATTGTTCAGGGGCTTGAGGTCGATGACTTCAGCCGTGAGCGCATGCGGGCCACGGAGCAAGAGCTCGTGGAGGAGCGGGACGCGGTCAAGCACCTGTTCCCGGCCTGAGGCGCTGCTGCGCAAGGCCCGGGTCTTGCCTGCCCGGAGCAGGCCACCGTCGTAACACCGGCGGCGTCAGGCGAGACCCATCCCGGAGGCGTTCCAGAGGCGTTCACCTGGGCTTCGGTCGGCGGGCGCGGCAAGCGCCGCCCGCCCCAACCCGCATGTGCTACCCGTCGGCGGCCCGTCGGTCAGTGCCTGCGGGCAGCACCTGCCGCAGAAACCGCCCCGTGTGGGACGCCGCAATCGTGCTCACCGCTTCCGGGCTTCCTTGGGCGATCAGCCGGCCTCCCTCGCCGCCACCCTCCGGCCCCAGATCAATGACCCAGTCTGCGGTCTTGATGACATCGAGGTTGTGCTCGATGACGATGACGGTGTTGCCGTGGTCGCGTAGCCGCTGGAGTACGCTCAGCAGCTGCGCGATGTCGTGGAAATGCAGCCCGGTGGTGGGCTCATCCAGGATGTAGAGGCTGCGCCCGGCCTCGCGACGGGAGAGTTCCCGCGCGAGCTTGATGCGCTGGGCTTCGCCACCGGAGAGGGTGGTGGCGCTCTGGCCCAGGCGGATGTACGACAGCCCCACGTCCATCAGTGTCTCCAGCTTGCGGCGGATCACCGGAATGGCGTGGAAAATGTCCAGGGCCTGCTCGACGGTCAGCTCCAGCGCTTCGTGGATGCTCAGCCTGCGGTAGCGTACCTCCAGGGTCTCGCGATTGTACCGCTGGCCCTTGCAGACATCGCAGGTGACGTGCAGATCCGGCAGGAAGTGCATCTCCACCCGGGTAACACCCTCGCCCTGGCAGGCCTCGCAGCGACCGCCCTTGACGTTGAAGCTGAAGCGCCCGGGTTGATAGCCCCGCGCCCGCGCTTCCGGGGTGCCGGCGAACAGCTCGCGAATGGGTGTGAACAGCCCGGTGTAGGTGGCCGGGTTGGAGCGCGGGGTGCGGCCGATGGGGCTTTGGTCGATGTCCACCACCTTGTCCAGCCCGTCCAGGCCGTCGATGCCATCGCAGGCGGCTGGCTTATTCGACGCGCCGTTGAGTTGCCGTGCGGCCCACGGATAGAGCGTTTCGTTGATCAGCGTGGACTTTCCGGAGCCGGACACGCCGGTCACGCACGTCAGCAGACCCGTGGGAATACTGATGTCCAGACCCCGGAGGTTGTTGCCGCGCGCATTGCGGACCGTGATGTGCCGCGCTGGATCCGGCTGCATGCGCGTCGCGGGGATGTCGATCCGGCGTTTGCCGGAGAGGTACTGACCGGTGAGGGAATCCGGGGTGTCCGCGATGCGTTGCGGTGGCCCGTGCGCGACGATCCGTCCCCCGTGACGGCCCGGGCCGGGGCCCAGATCCACCACGTCATCGGCGCCGCGAATGGCCTCCTCGTCGTGCTCGACCACGATCACCGTATTACCCAGATCCCGCAGCCGCCCCAGCGTGGCCAGCAGGCGGGCGTTGTCGCGTTGGTGCAGGCCGATGGAGGGCTCGTCGAGTACGTACATCACCCCCACCAGGCCGGCGCCGATTTGGCTGGCAAGGCGGATGCGCTGGGCCTCGCCGCCGGAGAGCGAAGCGGCGCTGCGGTCCAGGCTCAGATAATTGAGCCCCACGTCGTTGAGAAAGGACAGCCGCTCGGCAATCTCGCGGCGGATGGGAGCGGTGATCTCGCCGCGGGAGCCGTCCATCGTCAGGGACTCGAAGAATGCCCGGCATTGGGTCACCGATAGCGCGGCGAGTTCGGGCAGGCTGTGTCCCGCCACGAGTACGTTGCGGGCCGCGCGGTTGAGGCGTCCGCCAGCGCATTCCACGCATTGCCGCGTACTGCGGTAGCGCGCGAGCTCTTCGCGCACGATTCCCGAGTCTGTCTCGCGGTAGCGGCGTGCCATATTGGAAATCACGCCTTCGAAGGCATGGGTTTGCTTGCGCGTGCCGCCCTGGGGCGTCATGTAACGGAACGCGATGGTTTCGCTGCCGCTGCCATAGAGAATGATGTTGCGGATCTCCTCTGGCAGGTCGGCAAAAGCCGTCTCGGCGGAGAAGTCGTAATGCGCCGCCAGCGACTCCATGAGCTGACTGTAGTAGGCGTTACGGCGGTCCCAGCCGCGAATGGCTCCGCCCGCCAGGCTGAGCTCGGGGTTCCCGACGACCAGCTCCGGGTCGAAGAACTCCTGCACGCCCAGGCCGTCGCATCCGGGGCAGGCGCCGCGGGGGTTGTTAAACGAGAACAGCCGCGGTTCCAGCTCTTCCAGGGCGTACCCGCACTCCGGACAGGCGTAGCGCGCCGAGAAGACGATGTCGTCGGCGGCGGGGTCTTCCATCCAGGCGATGCGCGCGATGCCCTCGCCCAGCCCCAGGGCCGTCTCGAAGGAGTCGGCCAGGCGGCTGGCGAGATCGTCCCGGACCTTGAAGCGGTCGACGACCGCCTCGATGGTGTGCGCCTTTTTGCTGTCCAGGGCCGGGGGGTTGTCGAGATCGACCACGGTGCCGTCGATGCGCGCGCGCACGAAACCCTGGGCCTTCATGTCCTGGAGCGCGTGCTGGTGTTCCCCCTTGCGCTCGGCGACCACCGGTGCGAGGAGCAGCAGTCGGCTGCCTGGCGGCAGCGTCAGTACCTGATCGACCATCTCGCTGACGGTGCGCGCGTTCAGTACCACGTGGTGGTCGGGGCACTGGGGGGTGCCCACACGGGCGAACAGGAGCCGCAGGTAATCGTGAATTTCTGTCACCGTCCCCACGGTGGAGCGGGGATTGTGCGACGTCGATTTCTGCTCAATGGAGATGGCCGGCGATAGCCCTTGAATTTCGTCCACATCAGGCTTTTCCATGATGGAAAGAAACTGTCGCGCGTAGGCCGAGAGTGACTCCACGTACCGCCGCTGCCCCTCCGCGTAGATGGTGTCGAAGGCGAGCGAGGACTTCCCGGACCCGGAAACACCGGTGATCACAACGAGCTGGTTGCGCGGCAGGTCGAGGTCGATGTCACGGAGGTTGTGGGTTCGCGCGCCGCGGATGCGGATGTGTTCCATGGACTCCCCTGGATCGGCGGGTGGCAGGACACGGGTAGGGACTGCAAACGATACAGTCTACCTGGACTGCGCCGGGCGCACGAACCCAGCCGGGTGCTGCAGCAATTCCAATCATGGCGCCGGTGCCATGGCGTGGCTGCACGCCGAACCCGTAGGCGGATTAGCGTAGCGTAATCCGCCGTCAATGACAGGGCGCCGCAGGCGCGCGACTCGTGTTGCCCTTGTGCGCCTTTGGCGCGGTTTATTTGACGGTGCATTACGCTGTCGCTAATGGCACCCTACGCCCTTCGATCGGCGCCGGCGCCACGGCAGGACTCCACCACGTAGCCACAGCGGGGATGACGCCCGGGAGCCAAGGCCAACGGAAGATCGGCAAAATTAGAACGGCCGAGGGTGGTACCATGCGCGCGCCCAATTCATGGAAACGTTATGCTGCCTTGCGTATGCAACCGCCGCCCGGAGCACCGGCCATGACATCACTGGAACGGCGGAGCGCTGCCGGGCTGGCGAGCATCTTCGGGCTGCGCATGTTCGGCCTGTTCCTGATTCTGCCAGTGTTTGCCGTCTACGGTGCGGAACTGGACGGCGCAACGCCTGCCCTGATCGGCCTTGCCATTGGTGTCTACGGGCTGACCCAGGCCCTACTACAGATGCCTATGGGCTTTGCCTCCGATCGCCTGGGGCGCCGGCCGGTCATTCTGGCGGGGCTGCTGATTTTCGCTGTTGGCAGCGTGGTCGCCGCGCTCGCCGACCATATCGTCGGGGTGATCATCGGGCGTGCCTTGCAGGGCAGCGGCGCCATCGCTGCCGCCGTGCTGGCGCTGGCGGCGGACTTGACCGTGCCGCGGCATCGCACCATCACCATGGCCATTATCGGCATGAGCGTGGGCGCGTCCTTTCTGCTGGCCATGATGGTGGGGCCGGCGCTGGCCGGAATCGGCGGCTTGGAGAGCATTTTTTGGGTCTCCGCCGCGCTGGCCGTGGCAGCCATCGGCGTGCTTTACGGGGTCATTCCAGCTCCCGGGCAGGAACAAATCCACGCCGATGCGCAGCCGGTCCGGAGCCAGTTCGGCACGGTGCTTTGTGCTGCGGACCTGCTACGCCTGGATGTCGGTATTTTTATTCTGCATTTTGCGCTGACCGCCGCGTTCGTCGTGCTGCCGTTGATGTTGCAGGACACCCTGGCACTGGACGTGGGCGCGCACTGGAAGGTCTACGTGCCGGTGCTGCTGTTGTCGGTGGTTGCCTTGGCGCCTGCCATTGTGTTGAGCGAGCGCCGACAGTGGCATCGTCAGGTGCTGTTTTCAGCAGTCGCATGTCTCACCATTGCGCAGTTTGCCATGGCGGCGTTCGGCCAGGGTGTCCTGGCTTTGCTGGCCGCGCTTTGGCTGTGGTTTGCAGCCTTTAACGTGCTCGAGGCCACGCTGCCATCGCTGATCTCCCGCTATGCACCGGCGGAATCCAAGGGCACCGCGCTCGGTGTCTATGCGACCTCACAGTTTGCAGGCGCTTTCCTGGGTGGCGTGGTCGGCGGGCTGGTGTACGGCGCGGGCGGCGTCGGTTGGGTGTTCTTTGTGGGTGGCCTGGCGACCGTCGGCTGGCTGGTGACTGTTTGGGGTATGGGGGAAGTCCCCGACGTGCGCCATGCCCGTGCGTCGGAAGGCTAGTGTCCTGTAAGCGAAATACGCTGGCTTTTTTGCTCCAAAGCGTCCCCAAGCCAGGGCTGTACTCGGCTGACGGGCGCGACTATCGTCGAAGCGCCAAACGCGCTACATTTTCCCCTCGAGCGTTGCATGGAGCCGCGGCGCTCGGGCCACACTGGATAAACAACGGAGGACCGCATGGCCCGTGGAGTGAATAAGGTAATCCTGATCGGCAACCTGGGGGCCGATCCCGAAGTCCGCTACAGCCCGAGCGGGGCGGCGGTGACCAATGTGCGTCTGGCAACCACCGATGCCTGGCGGGACAAGCAAACGGGCGAGCAGCAGGAACGCACGGAATGGCACCGTGTCGTGTTCTTCGGCAAGCTCGCCGAGATCGCCGGTGAATACTTGCGCAAGGGGTCCAAGGTCTACATCGAGGGCCGCCTGCAGACGCGCAAATGGCAGGGCCAGGACGGCCAGGACCGTTACACGACCGAGGTTGTGACCAACGACATGCAGATGCTCGATGGCCGCGGTGGTGGTGGCGGCGGCATGGGTGCGTCCGAGGGCGCCTCCCGCAGCTCCGGGCAGCCGGCTTCGAAGTCATCCCCCGAACCGGTGGACGACTTCGATGACGACATCCCCTTTTGAGCTCGGACGAAAAGAAGCATTCCCGATAGGAAGGTTACGGTGGGGGCGTTGGTTGCCGGCGCACCCCTCCGCGCACATCCCGGCGCGCACCGGATTCCTCCCTTGGGTTCTGGCCTTGAAGCGATGCCCGTCGAATACGATTGGAAATCGCCTTCGGCGACACCTTGAGATGGTTGGCGAGGTCTTGGACGGTCGGCATTTGTTTATACCAGTCTGGTCTCTATGCCCTGGTGCTGCGTACCAGTCACTGGGTGTAGGACGGTCACTGCCGCTTTGCCAACCGTCGAGGAGGCCAATAAAAAGGCGCCGGCTTTTACGCGGCACCTTTGTCGTCTTGGAAGTGAATGGCTAGTTCGTGGTCAGGGTGCCGAGGTCCTGGCGAATGTTCCACAGCGCGCTGAACCACGTCTTGTGCGGTTTCCCTGTGCCCACCGGAACCCCTCCCCAGACGACGCCGAGGAGCTGCACATGGTTCCCATACCATAGAAAAACGGGTGATCCGCTGTCGCCGGGGGCGGCTGTGAGGTTGCCCCTATCCTGGCACAGCAGCCGCACTTGCCGTCCGTCCGAGGTGGACGCCTTGTTTACATTGGCGCAGGTGCGATTGACGTAACCGTATGTCCAGCCCGTGGTTCGGCCCATCTTGTCGATCATCTCGCCCTTGAATGGGTAGTCCGGGTTGGCGTTGGCTGAAATCGTCATGGTCGGGTTGGCGTGGTTAACGACGGTGTCACCGGCCCCCTGGCCAGGCGCACGCCAGAAGTGGGTTCTGGCGATCCGTCCAAGCTGACGACTCACGCCCGATTCGTATTGCGCGAAGGCGCTGTCGCTCCAACGGCAGGCCCGCGTCTTGCCCAGGGACCATGTCTTGCAGTCCCAATAGCCCGGGTCCACCGTCTCGCGACCGATGAGATCCGACGGAACGCCGGCCCGATTGCGGAACGGGGTACCAGTCACGCTGCCTATGACGCTCGTGCAGTGAGAGTTGGTCACGAAGCCGGATACGCCTCCACGCGTTGCGTTGAAGCCAACCGTGCAGCCGATGCCGATGCCGCCGACGGCGGGCCTGATACGGTGGCGGAGTTCGTGGCTGAGGGGCCGTGTGGGCTCCGTCAGTTTGACGATCACTGCCTCCCGCGGCACGCGTGCCTCCCGCAGTTCAAGCTCCACCGCCTTCTCGATTTCGGGGGATTCCACACCGACGATCAGCCGGTTGCGTTGCTCATCCAGCTCCGTGAACCACACGCCGTCGACATCCAGGACTCGATCCGCCGCCTTGAACCAATCCAGTAGCTGTAAAACCGGGTAGTCGGACTTCTCCAGCAGCACCGCAGCCTCCTTGCCTGGCTTCCGCGCCTGCCGGGACCTGCTGAGAATTTCTGGGCCGAATACGCGCATCAGCACGTCCTGCATGTGGCGCGCATCCATGCTGTCAGGGTTGACGACCTTGACGCGGATGTTGCCGTCGGTGTCGAAATACAATCCACCAAATTCAGGGACAATTTCGGCCACTTGGGCAAAGTGATCGAGAATATTTCCTGTGGCCTCGCTTTGTTTCCCGCCCTCGTCACGACGCGCAACGGGCGTCACTTGTGTGAATCGGTCACTCGTCGGGCCGTTGATTGGGGTTGTCGCGCCGTTGATTGGGGTTAAATTGATGCCGTCGAGGCGCGTGTGCGCTTCGGCGACGTTTATGCTCGATCCGACCACCAAGGCCAGTGCCAAAGTAGAACCGGGAATAAGCCTGCGAGACCAGGAGACAGGTGCTGTGTTCATTTTCGGTCCCTCATCAGTCGTTAATGAGTCGGCGAGTTGCGAAGCGCTGTGTTGCGGTGAGCGCCGCGAAATCTGGCAGCCAAGCAGAGTCGGCTGATTGACTGCTGAGGCCTAGACTAGGGAGGTGTCGCTTTTGGGGCTGCGGAATAGTGGCGTGAAAGAGTGTGAATATTTACTTTCTAATCTTCAGGATGT
>NZ_SKOG01000025.1 GCF_007120195.1 Aquisalimonas sp. | reverse complement strand
GAGAACAACTTCTCAACCGGCAATGCCAACTATCTCTGCGTGCCCCATTGCTATGTATTTTAAGTGTTAATTGCCGGTAGGCGGCCTGCGGGTCGCCTACCACGCGCGGCGAGGCTTGATTTTTTTATCTCTCATTGGCGAGGTGCAAGACATTGGGTGTTAGGTGGATAGCCATTGTCGCCTTGCTATCCTGGCTTATGATGGCCGGTTGTGGTGGCAACGGCGAAGGGGATACGGCCATGCAAGACGAGTTACGGCAGATCGAAAAGGTACGCGCCGAATATGAATCGCAGCTTATGAACATCGACGGCGTGGTTTCCGTCAGCATCGGGACCGGCGAGAGCGGAAAACCGGTCCTCAAGATCGGTACCTCGGTTCCCCCGGAGCAGGTCCGGGCGAAACTGCCGGAGCAGCTCCTGGAGGCCAGCGCTGAACTGGAGTTCGTCGGCGACATTCGCGCGCAGTAAGGCATGGGTGAATACGAGCAACCAGCACCGCTGGCGGCATTCTCGGTAACTTCCACAGCGACCGTGAACTCGATCAAAAGTAGCCGAGCCGTCACGAGCCGCCTGCGGCCGCGAGCAGAGACTTCGCATCCCGCAGGTCTGGCGCATCGGCGTCCTCTTCGAACCAGTCGAGGACCGGCTGGAGGAATTCCCGCCGCACCGAGCCTCCGTGCAGACGATCGTAGAGGCCGCACAGGCTCACCGCACTTCGCAGCTCGAAGAGCTTCGCCTCCTGGCGTCGAGCAACTTCGATGGCCTGGCGCAGCGATGCTTCGGCTTGCGAGCGCTCACCCTTGCCGGCCAGAGCAAGACCCTGGAGGCGCCACAGTTCGGCCAGGAAAAAGCGCTCCCCAATCCGTTCGCTGATCGCGAACGCGTCGGTGAGGACGCGCAGCGCCTCGTCGAACCTGCCTGTGGTAATCAGCCCCTGAGCATAGAGCGCGATTCCGAAGGTCTGATGCGCGATCGCGTCCATCGCGCTGTGCGCCTTGATGCCGGCCGCGATTTCCTCGAGCCCAGCCTCGCACTCTCCACCAGTTACCAGCGAGGCGCCGCGAATCATCTGCGAGATGCCGATCCAGGTTGCGAAGCCCTGCTCGCGCGCCCACTCGAGCGAGGCCGTCGCGCGTTCCAATGCGGCCGGGGCATCGCCGCGGATGTGGTGCACGGCCGCCAGATAGCACAAGGCGTAGTTGATGGTATGCGGACCGCCGAGCAGGCGGGCATGACCGAGACCTTCTTCGGCCGCCCGCAGACCCGCATCGACATGACCCATGATCGTGAGCGTCAAGGCAAGGTAGCACAGCCCGGTCAATTTCTGATCCTGGACATAGAGCACCTGTCTGCCCCGATGCAACCTCTGGTTCCGCTCGCAGGCCGCAATGGCTCCTTCCAACTGTGCGCGGGCAGCCGAAAACTCGGCCGTCAGGCACTGCGTGCCGCCGAGAAGCAGATGGCCCATGATGGCCAGCGACGTGAATCGCCTCTGCTCCGCAAGCACGAGACACTCTTCGGCCAACGAGCGGCATTTCGTGAAATTGGCGCGGGTCAGCTCGAACGAACCCATACCGGAAAGCGCGGGGAAGATCTCGAGTGCGTCACCGAGCTCGTGACACAGCTCCAGCGCTGCGGCGTAGATTTCTCCGCTTTCGGCACACGAGAAGCCCCGGTATTCGGCGGTGACGGCCCCCAAGGCGAGGTATACGCGCAGTTCCTGCCGCATGCGCGACCTTGTTCGCTCCCGTGTCGCCAGAAGGCTCAATGCGCCTTTCAGGTGAGTCATCGCCTCGACGAGTCCGGACCGCCTCGCCGACAGCTTTGCGGCCTTCACCAGGTACCGAACCGCAGTGTCGACCTCCTTGGCGGCGTGGAAGTGATAGGCGAGAACCTCGGGCTGGGCCTCCACGATCTCGGGGAAGTCCTCGACCAGGGTCTTGGCGATACGGGCGTGCAACGACACCTGCGCCTTCTTCAGCAAGCTTGCAGACGCCGCATCTCGAATGAGCGCATGCTTGAAGGAGTAGCTCAGCACTGCTGACGACCGGCGGACGGTCAGCAGCCCGGCGTTTACCAGCCGATACAGCTCCTCCTTGAGGTCTTCTTCGGGCAGGTGCGCGACCCTGGAAAGCAGCTCGTACGAGAACTCCCTGCCGATCGCAGCGCCGATCTGCGCCACCCGCTTCGCCGAGCCCAATCGGTCCAGGCGCGACATCAGGGAATCGGTGAGCGTCGTCGGGATCGGGAACGGCAGCGGCTCGCGGGGCACCGTAGCACCGCTTCCGGCCTCCTGCAGGTCCGCGAGCTCCAGCACGTCTCTGGTCAGATCCTCGATGAACAGGGGTAGTCCGTCGGTTTCCTCTGCGATCCTGCTCATCGCCTCCTCCGGAAGGTCTCGGCTGCCGCACAGCAGCTCGATCATCTCAATGGAGTCGCGGCGTGACAGCGGGCCCAGCGACATCTGACGCACATGGGCCTTGCCGTCCCAATGCGCCTGAAACTCGGGCCGGGCCGTGAGGATGGCGAGGACGGGCAAGCGTTCCGCGCGATCGATGAACTGGCCGATCAGCTCGTCGGTGGACGGATCGGCCCAGTGCAGGTCCTCCACCACCAACAAAAAAGGGCGAGCGGACGCGGCTGCTTCGAGCGTCTGCATCAACACTTCGAACAAGCGATGCTTCTGCCGCTGGGCCGACATGTTCAACGGGGGGTATCGGCTCTCGTACGGAATCGACAGAAGATTGGCGAGCAAGGGCACGAATTCTCTGGTGTCTCCTGCGCCGGCCGGGAGCAGGCGTTCGATCTTGTGCAGCTTTGCGTTGTCATCGTCCTGATCGCTGAAACGGGCAGCCAGCCTCAGGTGGCGGATCATCGGCGCCAGGGGACTGCCTTGCAGATGCGGCGTACAGCAGTACCAGACACGGAGGCACTGCGGGCCGACAATCCGTTTCTCGACCTCCTCCACGAGGCGCGACTTACCGCAACCGGGTTCGGCCGTGACCAGCAGAACCCTGCCTTGTCCGGCCTGCGCCGAGTTCCAGAGTCGGGACAGTTCCTGCATTTCGGACCGGCGATCCACCAGCGGCGTCAAGGCGGACGCTCGCAGCGCGTGAAAACGGCTTCGCACGTTGCACTCGCGGAGGACCTGCCAAACCTGCACCGGCTCCTCGCATCCCTTGAACGCGTGTCGTCCCAGGTCACGATACTCGAACATTCCCCGACAGAGCCGGCGCGTCTGCTCTGAAACGACGACCGTGCCGGACGCCGCCAAGGCCTGCAGTCGGGCCGCCAGATTCAGGGGGCTGCCGATCGCGGAGACTTCTTCCCGACTTAGGGGATCGGTGCTGCCGCTCGGCGCGTACTTCTCATGTCCGGCGAGATCGCCGACCACGACGATCCCGGTTGCAATCCCGATGTGAACGTCCAGGTCCGCGACACCCGACGTAGGCTCTCTCGGCGCCGCGACGATCTCGAGTGCCGCTCTTATCGCTCGTTCGGCATCGTCTTCGTGGGCGCGCGGGTAGCCGAAGTAGGCCAGCACCCCATCGCCGACATATTGCGCCACGATGCCGCCGTGGCTCGTGACGAGGTTCGCGCAAAGCTGCCGATACGCCTGTATGACCTCGGTGAGGTCCTCGGGGTCGAGCCGCAGTGAAAGCGCCGTCCACCCCACGACATCGCACATCACCACAGTCAGCTGACGTCGTTCGGGTGGCTGCATGGTTCTTATCCCCGGCCAGTCACCAGCCGGCCGGCAAATGCCCCCTGATCCTGAGCGTCTTGTCCTTCGACTCGATGTAGCCGCCGGTAACCAGCTCCTTCATGATGCGGCTGACCATTTCGCGGGAGGCGCCCACCATGTCGGCCAGATCCTGATGCGTCAGTCGTTCCTCGATGACGAGCACGCCGTCGCGCTCGCGCGCGAGCTTCAAGAGCGTGTGCGCCACCCGGCCGTACACGTCGAGCAGGGCAAGGGTCTTGACGCTGTCGGTCAGGGCGCGGACGCGCCGCGACAAGACCCGGATCAGGCCGATGGCAATGCTCGGGTACTGGGCGAGGCAGCGCTCGAAATCGACCTTCGACACAATCGCCAGCTTCGAGGGCTCGAGCGTCATGACGGAGGCGGATCGCGGGGCGGCGTCGATCAGCGCGAGCTCGCCGAAACACTCGCCCGGGCCCTGCGTGTTGAGGATCCCCTCCTTGCCGTTCTCGTCGCTGACGAAGACCCTCACCCGACCGCTGAGAATGACGTACAGGGAGTCGCTCGCATCGTCCTCGTGGATCAGCACGACGTTCTTCGCGAACGTACGGGTCACGCCATAGCCGGCTATCAGCCGGAGTTCCTCCGGCGTCAGCTCCGAGAACAGCGATTGATCAGAAGGCATCCGTTCCCTTCCCCCATCGCATCGGCGGCTCCTGCCTGGATGACGGCGCCCATTGCTCGAACGCGGCGCGAAACCCGGGCCTCATCGCCGTACGGCATACATCGCAGGCCGCCCTGACCGCTTGTGCGCAAAAACCGCGCAAATGTCGGCGACTCGTCGCCGAGCCGCTGCGGTTAGGCAGGTGGCGGGCGTCATGTGCACAGCCCCGCAGACGGGCGACGGCCGATTCGCTGTGCGCCGGCTCGGACGGCCGCGCTCGCGACTAAGTATGGCCCCTGCGCCCCGGTTTGCAAGGCACGCCCTGCCCCCGGCAATGAAGTTGATCCACATCGAATGGCATGTCGAACAGTGGTGCGTCACTCCTTTATGAAGGCGGGCGCTCACGCTCGACCCGTGGCCTAATTATCGAGTTTTCGCGAATCACAACCGGGATCGCGATCGTCGCCAGGTCGGGGCAAAGCGCGGCGCCCCGATTGCCGAAGACGGGGCGCGATGCGCAGCCGTTCAGGCGCCACAGCTCCCAAGTCGAAACGTTCCCGAGCCCGCAGGGTCTTCACTGACGCTGGTGACGCTCCAACGCAGGCCCAGCGCATCGTCCGAACCCACGGCGAAATACCACCAGAACCACCGCGAGTACGCGCGCTGCGCGGAAGCGTGGGCAAAGTTGCTCGCGGTCCAGTCCTGGCACGGCGTGCCCACCTGCACCGCGTTGCCGCGCCCGGTGCCGACTCGGCCATTGTGATCCTCGGCGACGACGAGCGGGTGATATACGGTGTTGTCCTGCGGCCAGGCGACGCGGTGTGCAAAGCTGCCGTCGGGTTCCAGACGGTTGGTGATATCGGCCTCGTCGATCAGCAGGTTCCCGTCAAGGTCATCGTAGCGTACGCGCAGGCTGGCGATTTCGTCAGCGGAGTCGGGGTGGGTCGCACGGCCCGACAAGCAGATCTCGTGGCCACACTGCTCCGCCGACAAGATTTCCACGACTGGGAGCGGGCCATTGACCGGGCCGGAAGCGATGCGCTCGAGCATCGCCCGAGCGGCGGTCATTTGAGGCCCGGCCTTGGTTGCGTACGTGGAGCCGGTCCCGCCGATATAGCCCCACCAGTCGAAACAGCCTCTCGGATTGCCCGGCACGGGTATGTGCGGCGTACCGGCGACCCGCTGCGCCTGAGGGTAGAGGACGATCAGCTCGTTGGAGTTGGCCCACTCGTTGAAGCCCGACTTCAGAACCATCTGCAGGCCGAATGGATTGCTGGTGTCGTTCGGCGACTCCGTATTCGGATTCCGGTCATAGACCTGCTTGCAGCCGTGGAACACGATATGCGCCCGACACGCTGCTCCGGCTTCGCACGAGGCCGGTACATACGCATAACCGAACTCGTTGAAGCTGAAGCGCGCGGCGAGCTCCGGCTTCGAAAGCCCGGCCGGCTCGAAGAACTCGTTCTGGGGAAACTCGATGAACGTGCCGCTGGTTGCCGTCACCGGACTCGGGGCGTTCAGGGGGCCGTAGATGTGCTGCAAGGCCTCGCCCGCGCCGTCCAGGTTGCAGTCGCTCATCCACGGCGATGCGCTGGGGACGTGACACGCGTTGCCGTACCCGTCGGTGGGCAACGCGTGGCCCGCCGCCACCTCGTTGCGGTAGCGGATGTTGTCGGCCGGCATGCCAGCCAGCTCGTACCAGTCCTCGATCCGGTCGGTTACGCCCTGACGCACGGTCGTGTCGCGCGTGCCGCTGAACACGTAGAGCCGGCGGTCAGCGAGATTGGACAGATCATCGATCTGGCCGGATCCGGCCCGCTGTTGCGCCGTGCCGACCAGCTGCTCGATGACGCCCTGAGTGAGGTTCGAGGGTGCGCTCATGCACGCGCCGAGCGCGGTGTTCAGATCGCCGCGGGCGCAGTTGTACGGACCACCGGCGAAGAGGGCCGCGCCCACGATGTCCTCCGAATTCGCGATGAAGAACTGGTCCGCCATGAATGCGCCGGCGGACAGCCCCGAAACCGAGCTTTGCCCGATGTCGGCATTAAGGGGACGGAGCGGCTCGCGAAGGAACGTCAGATCGTCGCGCTCTTGCCCGTAGGCGGCCGTGCCGGCCGCAAGGATCGTCAGCGCGAGCAGGCCGCAAGCAGTGAATTTTCGCATCATGGTTCGGCTCCTCCGAGGATTGTGCCCGACGAGGTCTGCGGCATGCAGCCGAACCGCAAGCCCGCCGGCTGCACGCCCCTGTCAGGCGGCTCGCGCCGGGGATTCGACCGGGAGCGCGGCGTCTTCCCGCGCCACCCATTCCGAAGGCCGACCCCGGCACTCGATTGTCAACTGTTGGCTTGTGACGAAGCGATGATCGGAAACGGGTTTCACTCTAGGCACCAGGCCCGCCCGGTTCCGTGATGTCGGCAACAGCGATCCTGTGAAATATTTACGATCATCCGGCCGAGCGACAGGGCCGCGGTGGGACACCGGGCCCGAACCCGAGGGGAGACACAGCTGCGCCGCCGCGGCGTCGACATGCGGCGGGAACCGGCCACGCGCTCAAGCGATCGGCAACTTCCGGGGCAACAGGCCGCAACCTAATGCGGCCACCGGCATTGCTGGAGCCAGTGCCCGAACTGATCGCCCGGCATCGGCTCGCTGATCGCGTAACCCTGCACGACGTCGCAGCCTTCCTCGGCAAGCCGATCCTGCACCTGCCGGTTCTCGACGCCCTCGGCGACCACCTCGAGGTTCAGAGGGTGGGCGAGATCGATGGTCGAGCGCACGATCACGTCGCAGTCGTGGCTGTCCAGCATCTCCGCGACGAAGCACCAGTCGATCTTGACCCGATCGGTCGGCAGCTGGCGCAGGCACGCGAGCGACGAATATCCGGTTCCGAACCGGAGTCACATGACGTGGGTCGTGCTGGCGCGGTTAGTCCCTCGGGCAGGCGATCTGGGCGGGTTCGAGGTGCGCCGTGCGTTACCAGCGCCGAAACGCCAAATAGTGGGCTCGTTCATATTTTTCGATCAGATGGGGCCGGTCGAGTTTGTTACCGGCAAGGGCATCGACGTTCGGCATCAATCCCGGTCCGACGAACAGGACGCTATGCGGTCTCCATGGAGACGAACAGAAGATCGCCATACGCCCAGATCAGCGTCCCCATCAATATGGCCGCATAGCAGATATAGGGAATGGAGCGCCAGTCAAGGATGTGCCGCCGAGGCGAGGGCCCCCACTCCGCTTCGACGGTCCCATCCATGATACCTGCACGGCGAGCCACCATTGAGCGGTGATACTCCACTGCCACCGAGAAGAGCACCATCAGTGAACCGGAGCGCTGGAACCATTGGCCATCTCCGGTCACGATGCTCACATAGGCGGAGACTATCACCGGGAGCATCGCCAAACCCATGAACACGATCTCGATCGCGTAGTCGCGAGAGGTCGGCTGAACGGAAACTTGCGCCATGACGAATACCTCCGGACTGGAGCTACGCTAGCCGCTCGCGAGGGCTTGTCGCAGATCCTCCGCAATACTGTTAGGGCCCGAGTCCCCGGGGTGGTAGGTATCGCGCCTCGGCCTGGCGCTCACCGCGGTCACCATGTGCGTGGGCGTCGAGCGCATGATGAGCAGGGATTCGATTGCCGCCGACTCTGCGGTGGTCTCCAGGGTCGCCTGCCACTTCTCCCGGAATCCGGGGTAGTAAAGTGTTTCGCACTCCATGGCAGCACCTTTGCCAACGATGCCTCTTGAGGTGAAGATAGCAACGCCAAGTGCCGGAGGATGTACGCGATTTCCACAGCGCTGGCGCCGAGAGCGCCGCGCTTCGAAGCTGCTCGCCATGAGCGACTGTACGGCCACACCGCAAGCCGAAGATTTCCTCGATGGCGGTATTGCACGCGATGATGGTCCAAGTTCTCCACGTGGTAACGAGAACGGCGTAGTCCCCGAGCAGATACGTCGCCTGGATCAGCGCCTCAGCGGAGAAGCTGCCCGCCTGCCCGCCATTCGCCATCGCTGCCATGCTCCCGCCGTGGTGATTGTTCGGCCCGGATCATCGATCGCTTCGCCACGGACAGTGACCACGTTAGTCCAAGTATAAAACAGGGCCTGATGCTATCATTTGAACAATCGTCAACGTATCGCATGATGGTGTAGACCCATGGAAGCACGAAAGCTCTATCAGCCAACGCGTTCCGGAGAGAGCGACTTCTGGGCATGTCTCGGCCTCCCGTCCCGCGGCGCCGAGCTCCATGAGGCGTTGCACAGGGGGTTTCCCTATCAGCTGTTCAGGCGCCTCGCCGAACTCTCGAGGCTTGATCGCAAGGAACTCGCCCGAGTCACGGCGATTGCGCCGGCGACGCTCCACCGGCGCTCGAAGGCGGGGCGGTTCAGCCCCGACGAGAGCGATCGCCTCTACCGGTTCGCCCAGGTGTTCAAGTCGTCGCTGGACCTGTTCGATGGCGATGAGGCCGCGGCCAGCCACTGGTTGACCCATCCGGTCCAGGGGCTGGGGCACCGCTGCCCGGTGGAGATGCTGACCACTTCCGCGGAGACCCAGGAGGTGATGGATCTCATTGGCCGCCTGGAGCACGGGGTCGCCACGTGACGGAGGTACCCGCGTACCGGCTGCTCAAGGCCCGGCACGCGGACACAGCCTTCGACGGCGAGGGCGCCCGCCGTTTCGGTGGGCGCTGGAACAGCAAGGGGCGACCCTGCGTGTATATGGCATCTTCCGAGTCCCTAGCGGTTCTCGAGGTGCTGGTGCATTTGGGCCGCCAGGAACCGTTGCAGGGCTTTGTGCTGTTCCACGTGATGATTCGCTCCGAGTCCATCCTCTACCTGGACGACAAGACGCTGCCACCGAACTGGCGGGATCCAATCGCGCCTGCGGAAACAGCAGACCTCGGCGATGCCTGGCTGGCGAGCGGGGAGAGCCTTGCGCTGGGCGTGCCCAGCGTCGTGGTGCCCCGGGAAGTGAACTACATGCTCAACCCCAGACGTCCAGAGTTTGCCGGCGTCGTTGCCGGAGCGCAGCGGGTGCAGTTTGCGTTCGATAAGCGGTCGCGGTGACCCCATTCCCGTCACTGCCAGGGGCCAAAGGCTCTCGTTAGGGAAACGCTAGTTCAATGGGGCGTTGTCATTGCGGGCGTCGCGAAGCAACCCCCACCCTCCGAGATTCCAAGGCATTACGAGATTGCTTCGTCGCTGCGCTCCACGCAATGACGGCTTCTTCAGCGCTTTCTTAGTCCATATTTAACACAGCTCTCAGAAACTATTGCCATGTCAGGGAAGTACGCGCGTCGAATAACAGGAGTGGTACTACAAACGGTTACAAACTGAAGTGCCGGCTCAGACGATTATCTTGTTGACGCCGCCTGGAGCGGGTTGTTGGCACCGCTACTATGCTCGGCCGGTCAAAGCGATAGGTTGGAATAAATATTATGGCACTACGAACGCGAACGCACTCCCTCGGCTGCACAAAATCAATTACATAGACTGACGCGAGCGCCAAAATTCAGCCAGAATTGGCAACAGCGTGTTAAAGATGGATTAGCCGGTGGAGCGAGGGATGATGGGGCGTGGATTCAGCGGCTTGGGGATCCGAGCTGCCCGCGGTTTCCGGCCTGCGGCCGCATCGGTGCCTGCCGCTGCGCGGCAGAGCCCCGACGCCTCGGTTCACCGGCGCGGCGGGTCCGGGCGTGGGGCGTCTACCGCGTCGGCGGGCTATGGCGCCGGCCGGCCTTGGTCGGGCTGGGTGTAGTCACACACGCCCGTGGGGAAGATCTGCTTCAGCGTCTCCGCCTGTGCCGGGGTCGGCTGCCACCCTCCGTACACACGCTTGTCGATCGCCGCTTCCACCGACTGCAGCGCGCACTTGAACACACTGCCTTCGATCGGCCCGCCGGCGACGATGCGGGAGGTCTGGTACAACGGGAAGGCCTGGGCGCAGGCACCCGGCGCCAGGTCGTCCAGGATCCCGTTCCAGACGGCGTCCCGGGCCGCCATTAGCGAGCCGTCGGTGTTGAAGCAGCTGTCCACAGCCCGGTCGGGGCGGCTCTCCGCAACGCTCCGGTGCGGGTGCTTGCGGATGTTCGCCATCCACTCATCGATCACCTCCAACGCCATCCAGGTCTGGTCGAACTCCAGGCGCGGGCGGCCGCGGCCAGTCGCGTCCACATCCGTGGGCCGGGCATCGGTGAACCAGATCACCTGGTTGTCGGCACGGCCCATGCGGTTGATGATGCGCTGCCGGGCGGAGAAGGACTGGTGGCTGTTGTGCATGTTCAGCACCTCCTCCAGGTAATGTCGCCAGTCGATCATCGGGATGTCGAGCTGACCATCAAACACCATGCCGGAGGTGTACGCGGCGTTGATGGCCTGCAGGTCGCCGACTGTACGCGGGGCCGGCGTGTCCGGGTCCAGGGCCAGGTTCATGTTGGCGCTGCTCCAGGGGTCGAAGCGGATCGACCCCGCGAGCACATCACTGACACTGCCGAGGAACGGGAAGCCCTCCTGCACCATCTCGGCCGGGTGCTTCCAGCCGCCCACATGCCAGTTCAGGTGCAGAAACTCGTCCGGCGTGATGTGGCTATCCTTCAGCGCCTGCAGGCCGTATTGCACGCCTTCATTGTCCCACGGCACGCGCGGCTCGCCGTCTTCGTCCACGCCGTAGATGTTGCGCAGATCGTCGTAGTGGGTCCAGCGCACGTCGTCCATGATCCCCGGCGGATGCATCTTCTCCTGCTCGCGCACCAGCCCGAAATGCGGGTTAATCGTCAGCGGGGTCAGGCCACGCCATGCCGGCACGCATTCCGTGCTACCCATCGCGCCGCCATAGCCGAGCATGAAACGCGCCTCGGCCAGCGGGTCGGGCCGCAGGTCGGTGGCGTTGAAGCCCACCAGCCAGCTCCGGTTCTCGGTGACCTGCCACTTGGGATTATCCCGATCCGTGGCGTCCATGTAGTGTTCCAGCAGCTCGCAGTCGCCCACATGGATAATCTGGGTGACCATGTCGGGATACGAATACTGCGGCACGCCGGCGTCGATTAGCCCCGGATGGTTCTGGGCATACACGTACTGCTGGATGCCGCCGCCTGAGCCGCCGACGCCCACCGTGTAGAGCGGTTCGCTAAAGCGCTTGATGAAGTGCTCCTTCACCATGAGCGCCGTCTCGCCCCCCACCTGCAGGTTGTAGTGTTCGCCGGTGCGGTTGCCGGTGGAGTAGGCCACCGCATAGCCCTGGCTCAACACCTCCTGCAAGCGGGCGCGGCGGTCATCCATGCGGCCCTGGAAGTGACCGATGCCGACGCCACCCTGGAAGTGATACAGCAGGCGGCCGTTCCAGTTCGTCGTGCCCGGTTGCCAGGGGTCGTCATCCAGCTCGGCCAGCGTGGCGTAGCTGTACAGGAAGCGGTTGATGGTGCCGCGCTCCCAGCGGACGATGAAATCCACGGTGCGGCCGTCCAGCAGCGTGGTCTGGGCCAGGTCTGCGGGCCGGGAGCCGTCCGCCGGCATAGGCTTGTAGTTGCCGTCGGTGCTCATGTAGTGGAGCTCGACGAAGGGCTCCACGGAGCAGTCCTTGCTGTAGCCGATCAGCGCGCCGGCGTCGTCGTGGACCGGGAAGCCCCACTCCTCGTCATGATCCACCAGCGGCTGCACGCCCCATTCCAGTAAGGTGCTGCAGACGAACGGGTACTGCTGCGGCCCGGAGAAGACCGGGCCGGTGATGGGATGATTGACCAGCGTAATCCGGTCGAGCTCGCCAAAACGCTCGTGCTCCAGCACCAGCGTGTTTTCGCCGAGCACCAGGCCGTCCACAATGCCCTCCAGGCGATCCCCCGCATGCTGCAGCATGCCGATGCCGATAGGCTGATCGTTCAGCCACAGCGAAATGCGCTGCCATTGCCCGGGCGGGCCACCCACGGCGATGCGCACATCACCGCCCGTCACCTGATCCGGTGCGCTGGACAGCACCGCGATGTTCATCTGCTTGTCGATGCCCAGCGGCACCTGGTGAGGCCCCTGCGGATTGCCCTGCCCCGGTGTGCTGCGGCCGGCCTGACTCGCGTTCCCATGGCCCCCGGCCGACTGGGCGACGCCCTGCCCCGACTGCAGGCTGGCTGCCTGAGCGCCTATGTCCGATGCCAAATCCATGCATCCGGCGAGCAGCAGACCCCCGGCTACCGCCAGCACCACCCGCCACGTACGCCCCGACATGGTATGCCCTCCATTAGCGCTGTGCCCGGTCGTTCCGAGCCGTTGTCATTCCTGTGAGCCGGGATTTTCATTTGTCAAGCGTTATCTTTGAGAATAGACGGGATTTGGCGGGATGCGCTGTCATGATGCGCCGCGGCGGCAACCGAAGGCGTAGGGGGCCTGCCGCGCCAGCGGCCGGTAACCGATCCGCCCGGAGGCCGTGTGGCACCGCACCGGTGCGGCCAATCGGGCCGAGGCGCTCGGGCTCGCGCCCAACGGCAGCTTCCGCTGGCGCCCTACGTGGGGCGCCCGGCGCGGGAGCGGGCTTCTTCCAGGGCCCAAACGAGAAAGCAGCGCAGCTCCGCGTCCAGGCGCTTGACGGGCTGCGCGGCGAACCAGCCGCCGGGCAGGATGGCCGCGACAAGTAACACCGCCATGGGCAAGAAGGCGCAGATACAGCAGCAGCACAATGCCAGAAAGTCTCAGCAGGCGGGACGTGCGTAGGCTCAGCAGGATGCGCCCCCGCGCGCATTCGCGGTCAAAGTGGAGGGCGGCAATTAAGTGATGCATCGGGGTGCGCGCTCCCTACGAAAACGCTGAAACAGCCCGAGCGGCCTGTCCTCCGGCACACCTTTTCGGTGCATGCCGGCAACGGCGCCAGCCGACGCCGGTGCCGCACCGCTGACGGCGCAGCCCGAACGGGGGTCAACGTGGAGTTACCCCCTCTCGTCGAACAGCCCCCGCTGGGGCGTCACCCGGGACCAGCGCCCATGGTGGCGCTCCACCCGAGCGGCGCGCGGATCAGAGTGCGAGGTGGCCATGACAGGACTATTGACACACGGCAATCCCGGGCGCGCCGGGTTGTGGCATCGTACGGCAGCCGGCCGGCGGGAGTAGCACAACCATGGACAATCAGCGGGAAACGCCACGCGATCTGATTCGGACGCTGGACAGCGGTGGGTCCTGGAACGCCATTCGGGCACTCACGCGACACGACCTCGTGCGCTGGAGTACTTCCGACGTCGCCACCGCCAGTCAACGGCTCTCTGCGGGACTGGCCGTGGCCGGTGGCGCCATGGGGGCCCGGCGGGGCTGCTGGCTGCCAATTATCCGGAGTGGATCGTGGCATGCCTGGGAATCCTCGACGCCGGCGCCGTGCTTACGCCCCTCGACACCCAGATGCCCGCAAGTGCGACCCATGTCATCGAAGGCAGCGGCATACGCCATGTATTCATCGGCACCGCGTCGACGCCCCGGACATAGGCCAAGAAGTCACGGCCTTCGATGAGTTCCATCGCCAAGAACCACCGCTCGCCCAGTTCGATCAGCTCATAGAGCGTGACAAGGTTGGAATGGTTTATCTCAGCCAGAGGGCGGAACTCCTTCTTGAAGCGGTACAGCGTGCTCGCGTCCACGCTGCGAAGGAGCTTGATCGCGATGTCTGCCCCTCGTTCCAGGTCGCGGATGCGGTACACGAGGCCAGTCGCCCCCCGTTACACTCGCCGACGTCATAGCGTTCGGTCCAAATGAGCTCGTCGAGCGCTCTTCAAGCGTCGATGGGGGGTGTCGCGGGTTATCCGGCATCGCGGAGGGCTTCGATCTCGGAGGCGAACAGATCCCGGATCCTCTCGTCATCGAGGCCGAACGCCTCGAGGCTGTAGCTGTGCCGACCGTGCGCGTGCTGGGGATGGTTCGCGAGATAGGAGCGCATCCGCGCCTCGGTGGCCGGCTCAAGCTCCAGCTCGAAGGCGGCGTAGATGCGCCTCACCGTTGTGATCGGCTCAGCGACGAGCTGCCGGTAGTCCACGTCGACAAAGCGCGCGCGGCCTCCGGGGGTCGCCTCCGCCTCCCGGCGCGCGCGACGCGCCCGCGCCCACCACAGCGAAAACATCTCCGTGGCCTCCGCGCCCACCGCCGCCGGCTCGATGTCGTCGGACAGCGCGCGCCGCATCGTATTAAGGAGGCTCGATACGGACGCCATGATGACCCGCGGATCGCGGTGCGTGTGCACGATGCGGGCGTCCGGATAGACGGAAAGAAGCGCGTTCAGCCCGAGGAGATGCATCGGTGCCTTGAGAACCCAGCGCTCTTTCGCGTCGCGCGCCTGGAGAAGCTGAAGCTGGCGCCGATGCCCCAGGTAGGCCGGCCTAAGGTCGGCGTTGTGGAGCCACCGCCGGTACTGCGGCAGATCGAAGGCGATAAGAAAGCCGACGCTGGCCCATTCGTTCGCCAGAATCCAGATATCCTCCTCCGGAAGGTGCGCGTCAAACTCGTGGATGCGGCGAAACGACGGCGCGAGCCGGTTCAATAAAACCATGTCGCGCCCGACCCGCTCCACCCGCCGATCGCGGGCGCCCCGGCGCGCCTTCGGCGGTGACCCGAGCACTTCCATCTCCCAGAGCCGGGGCACACGATGGTTCGGGTCCTGGGCGAGCAACCGATGGAGGAGCGTCGTTCCGGTGCGAGGAAGGCCGGTAATGAAGATCGGGGCCTCGATCGCCGCCTCGGCCAATGCCGGATCGCCGCGAAACGCCGCCGTGAGTTGAAGGCGGTTACGGAGACGCTGGATCCCATTGCGCAGCGCAAACAGCCGCCCGATCGTCGTCACCCGTCGATCCTCATCGATCTCTCGAGTAAGGATGGTGAAGGGCTCGTGAAACCACGTGTCCCCATAGTCGGACAGGCCCGTGGACGCCCTGGCGGCCCAGTCGAGCCAAGCCGGATCCACCGGTGGAAGCCTCACCCCGAGACGTACCGCCGCCCGACCTGCCGCGTTGAGCGGCGACGCGAGGAGCGGCCGCCCCTCGTGCGCGCCCTTTGACCAACGTGTGTGCACGCGTCCCTCGCTGCGCAGGGCCCGTCTCGGGTGCCGTTTCGGGTCCCGGCCTAAGGCGCCGGAGGAGTTCGGCCCCCGCGTTGCGGCGACCGATAGGCATGAGTTTAATACTGGAGCCGTGAGACCGCCTCGCGTTCGTCGGGCGAGCGCTGCTCCCACCAGGCGTGCAGGCCGTCGACGATGAATTTGCTGGTCTTCGCGGAGCTGCCGAAGATCAAGTAGAACTCGCCGGCGTCTTCGTTCACTTATGCCAAACGGGGTGTATGTCTCCTGGCAGCCCATGCCGTGGTCCGCGGCTTTGTTGTCGCCACGCGTGTTGCCGCCGCGCAAGTACTCGCCGATCTTCACCCTTGCCTTGCTGTCCATGCTCACACGGATGACCCCGGCGTCCTCGCCGGCCTGGTCCTTGGCCCGGATGGTGGCAAAGATGGCATTTTGTTGCCGCCAAAGGCCGACTGCACGCCCATGTAGATCACCCCCGTGCGCCTCTCTTGGAGGCCCAGCCGAGTTCCACCGCGTGGCGGCTCCAACCAAACACCGCTTCCGCCCGTCGAGCACTCCCATCGCAGTGCTTGACCGCCATCGCCGCCTGGAACGCCCGTCGTTTGGCCCCCGTCATACGCGACGCCGCAAGTTTGAGGTCCTCCACATCACCCCCGTCGGCAAGGCTCTTGTCAGCCGCAACCCCGCTCCGCTTCATAAGGACGCACTCGTCTTCTGAGAATGCACATCAAGTATCACATACAACGGTAGATGTTCCTGGGAAAATGCCTGAAGGCGACCAAGTGCTCGGCATGGCAACTGTCACAGCGCACGCGCAGGAGTCCATGCTCGAGGCGGCCGCCCTTGAGGTAATCCTCAAACTCCTGCTCGACATCCCCCGGCATAGGCCGTGCCTTGCGCCGCCAGGTGCGTACCTGCTCGGCTAGGATGCGGGACCGCCGCCGCTCGATATGCAAGAAAAGTGCCAAGCGCACTGACGCTGGACAGATCCGAGCTACCGATGCGGTGACCGAACACCTAGCGGGTGTGCTCGCCCGGTGTTTCAAGATCACACTGCGCGTCGAACTCGCCGGCCTCGTCGGCGGTAACGGGAAGGGTCAGGTCGCCGTCGGCCGGGGCTCCGAGATAGGCGGCCACGATCACGGTCTCGGAGGTATCGCTCGGGTTGTAGGCGGTGTGGATGCGGTCGCCGGGATCGACCAGCGCCTCGCCCGAGGTGTACGCGCGCCGGACGCAGTCCTCGGCCAGGACAAAAACGAAATCCCCCTCGGTGACGCCCATCACAACCACGGCCGGATGGGTGTGCCAGGGAAAGACGGTGCCGGGCTCGATCGTGAACTCGGCTATCCACAGGTGCGAAGCGTTGTCGATGTCGACCTCGTGCGAATCGAGCCCTTCGAGCTCCTGGGTCAGAGTCATCGACACATCATCGGTGAAGACGAGGCGGTCGGTGAAGGCCTCGGTCCCCGCCCAGGCCGGCGCCGCCGCGAACATGGCCGCGAGCGCCGCCGGCGCGAGAGCTTTGGTCGCGATCGGGTGTCGAGGGATGGATGGCATGGTCGTCTCCTTTGGCTTGCTGATGGACAGGTGCACAAGCCGCTTACAGGCACGGACAAGGCCGGCGGGCCCTGTCTCGCGGGCGCCGCCATAGTCCCGATTCCCGGGCAGAATCACCTTGCCGGCGAATTCCTCGCGAAGCCGGCTCAGGGATAACTCTGTTGTCGTGCTCATCTGGGCCTCGTTCTGCGCGGGCCCGGCCGCAGATCGCGGTTGCTGATCCGGTGCCGGGTAACCTTGCCTTCAGGGTATTCTTGATGGTCGGGCCCCATAAGTGGCATAAGGGGCGCAACTATGCCGAATGCGACACACGCACCATGACCGCGACGCCCTCGCCGCAAGATCGCCGCCTCCGGCTTGACCTGCTCACCTTCCCGGAGACGTCGCCGCTGGTCCTTTTCGGGCTGCGGGAGGTGTTCGCGGCCGCAGGAGTCGTCTATCCCGAGGTCACGTCCGGGCAGCCGGGCGAGCCCCTGTTCGATGTCCGCGTCGTGGCGCCTGCGGCCGCGCCCTTTCGCTGCCATGACGGCGTGCTGGTCGAGCCCGACCTCGCCATCGCCGATGCCTCGGGCGCCGACATCGTCGTTGCCTGCGACATGTACCGCCCCATCGACTCGCCCCCTCATGGCGTCTTCCCCGAGGCGGCGGCGTGGCTGCGCGAAATGCACGCGCGGGGCGCGCAGGTCTGTTCGGTCTGCTCCGGGGCGCTTATGCTGGCCGAGGCGGGGCTTCTGGACGGGCGGGAGGCGGCCAGCCACTGGGCCTATGCGCCGATGTTCCGGGAGCATTACCCCCAGGTGCGGCTGCGCAAGGGCCTGGCCCTGTGCCCGGCGGGCGAGGCCGGCCGGATCGTCACTACGGGGGCGGTGACGGCTTGGCAGGACCTCGCCCTCTACGTCATCGCGCACCATTTCGGCCCGGAACACGCGATCTGTACCGCCAAGGTCTACCTGTTCTCGCAGCATTCGGAGGGGCAGCTGCCCTATGCCGTGACCACGCCGCGTCTGCAGGATCGCGACGCGCTCATCCGCGACAGCCAGGTCTGGATCGCCGCGAACTACGCCGAGGCCAGCCCGGTGCGCCGGATGGTTGCGCGCTCGGGCCTGTCGGGGCGCAGCTTCACGCGCCGCTTCCGCGCCGCCACCGGCATGGCACCCATCGCCTATGTCCAAACCGTGCGGGTGGAAGAGGCCAAGCAGCTGCTGGAGACGGGGCGCCTGGCGGTGGACAATGTCGCCCATGCCGTCGGCTACGAGGACACCGCCTCCTTCGGCCGCCTGTTCAGACGCATGACCGGGCTGAGCCCGGCGGCCTATGGCCGCAAGTTCGCCTCGCTGGCGCGGATGCACGCCTGAGCACGGGTCACGCCGGAGCGCAGGCGGAGGGGGCGGCGACCATGCGATTGCGGTACATCTCGATCATCCAGCCCAGCACCACGACGTTGAGGGCGTTGAGGGCGTGCCACATGAATCGGGTGCCCAGCGGCAAGACCTCGCACACAACTAGATCAGTGCGAGTATGGGAAGGACAAACCGCATTTTCGCGCGGCTGGAGCTCCTCCTGGCGTTCGTTGGTCCCACTGGTTAGCCGTCGATCTGATCTTAATAGTGGCCGTCGGCATCACTGCACGCCTGAATCGGCCCGGCGGTCACCTTGGGGTTTCGGGCTCAGCCGCTTGCCTATTCGGATAGGTGGGGATCTTCTCGATGACCTCAAGATCTTCGATACAGGCGATGATTCGCACCGACCGGCCACAGCTCGGACAGGTTTCACCGGGTACATCCCTGTACCCGACCGCCTCGCGGCAGCCTACGGCTGGGCAAATCGGCACTCCTGCCGATTTGTCGAGGTCGATGCCGAAGACCCGTTGCAGGCGCTGCGCTGAAGGCGCATCGCGGTGCCGCTTTCGGCCGGCGTGGGCCCGTCCGAATCCCCCTGTGCGACGCGCTCGACTCCCCTCCCCGTTTGGCCAGTGTTACCCGCGCGCGGTGCTTGCTGTTGGGCGCAGAACCCCGTGGAACCGGGTGAGGTTGACCCGCGGTTTCGGCCCCAGGGGCGCCAGGCGGGCGATGAAGTCGAGGGGTTCGGCAAAACCGCCGGGAGCGGTTTTGCACCGCCGTAGGCGGACCAGAAGGGCGGAAGGCAGGATGCCCGCAGTCACATGACGTGCGTGGTGCCGTCACGATACGACGTCTTCAGCTGGTAACGGCCGTTTCCGTTCGGCGTGAGCGACAGACGCCTTTCTGCAATTGCCGGCCGACTAACGTATCTGTACAGCCGCTCGAGCCTCGATCGTTGATCCGCCCGCGCCGCAACTCCAGCGTGCAGGGAAAATCCGGCCACCTTCCCGACCCCGTCATCAAACGGCTCGTCGCACCCCGGCAGCCTCTCGCAGCGCGAACACCTTCCGGCCCTGCTGCGCCTCGACGCTAATGCGGTGCGTAATCGACGAACCCAGGAGCTGTTCCACCGGCCCGGCCTCGAGTGCATCGCCGCCCAGAGAGCTGTTCTCCGCATCCAGTTCCAAGAGTCCCTGGCATTCGAGGGTAGCGGCCGATGTGCAGCGCCAGGGTCTGCGTCAGATGGGCGAGCTCACCGCTCGTCGGCGCGTTTACCCAGCGCAAGCGCATGGAGCCGTCGGAACGCACGACCTACACCCCGTCGACGCACAGCAGGTGGAAGTGGATGTTGGGGTTCATCGCGCTGCCGAACCGCTGGATGAGAGTCACCGTGCCGGTCTGGGCCGTCTTCTGGGAGAACCCCGCCTTCTTGATCAAGTGTGTTGCGATGCAGCGGTAGACGATACCCAGCACCCGCCCCATGACCTCGGGGCGGCTTGCGAACTGAAAACGCGCATCAACATCGGGGCGTGCCCGGTGTGCGGCGGTGCGGAGCGACTCATCGCCTGCATCCATGACCCGGTGGTGCTCGAGAAGACCCTAACCCGTGTCACTGCGAGAACCACCCCGCCCGAAGCCTCTCGGCGACCGCCGTGTCGGGCAGCGACTCAGGCACGGCTGTTCGACTGAGTCGGATCAACATCGCGACAATCTCGGCCTTCTTGGCGATGAAGGCGTCGATCGAGTCGATCGGCTGGCGCTTCCCGGCGCTGGTGGTCACCGGTCTCTCCTGCTGTTCGATGACCACAGACAGCCGTAGTCAGCACCCGGCATCAAGCCATTAAGACGACCATTTCATTGACTTTCTCGCTCCGGCCAGCCGGCTGGCGCGAGCAAAGTCCGTTGGCTCCATTTCGGCGCCCGTGGCAACATCGTTGGCATGCGCAGCGGAATCAGGAGTGGCAGACCATGATGGTAGTAATCTTCGAGGTGTGGCCGGCCGACGGCCGCAAGGAGGACTACCTGAAGCTCGCCGCATCGCTGCGCGCTGCAGTCGAACAGATCGACGGATTCATTTCGGTGGAGCGGTTCGAGAGCCTTTACGAGGAAGGCAAGCTCTTGTCGCTGCAGTTTTGGCGTGACGAAGAGGCGATAAGTGCCTGGCGCAACCACCTCAGGCACCGCCGCGCCCAAGTGCTGGGTCGGGAGGGCATGTTTGCCGACTACCGCCTGCGCATTGCGGAAGTTGTCCGCGACTACGGGCCGAACGACAGAGCGCAGGCACCGGCCGATGCAATGTCGGCCTGAGCAGGTTGAGCATCCAAGTACGAATTGGATGCGACATGCCGGCCGCTGGCGGTGACGACCGTCAGATGCGTCGGCTTAGACTTGCGGGCGCGCGGCGGCATGACCGGGTCTCCAACACGGCGCGACAGCGTGCGCGCCGGCAGGACTACACCCGTCAGTCAAGCGGGGATGGCGAGATTGGGGGCCATAACGTCGGCCACGGCGTCGGACTGCACCGTGTTGCCGATGCCGAACGCCGCGACCATGGCAAACAGCGCGAACGGCGCGGCCGGTGGCGAGGTTGCCCATGAGGGCGCCGGAAGTCGCCAGTGGCGGGGTGCTGCGACGGGGCCGCGACAGCGGAGGCGGCAGCCGCGTGACCTACGTCGAGCTGTTCTTCGATCTGATCTTCGTTTTCACCATCATCCAGCTCTCCCTTACCCTGGCCGGCCACTATACCCTGCTGGGGCTGATGCAGGGCGCGGTGCTACTGCTCGCGGTGTGGTGGGTATGGATCCTCACCACCTGGGCGACCAACTGGCTCGACCCCAACCGCTTGCCAGTGCAGGTGATGCTGTTCGCGCTGATGTTTCTGGGGCTGGTGCTGTCGACCTCGATCCCCGATGCCTTTGGCGACAAGGCAATCTACTTCGCGGTGGCCTACGTGCTGATCCAGGTGGGTCGGTCGCTGTTCACGGTCCTGGCCTTTCGCGGCCACGGCGAGAAGCACCGTCGCAACTTCCTGCGTATGACCTGCTGGCTGGCGGCCTCGGCGCCGCTGTGGATCATTGGAGCGCTTGTGGAGCCAGAACTTCGGCTCGTGCTGTGGCTCTGCGCGCTGGCCATCGAGTACCTCGCGCCTGAGTTGGGCTACTGGGTGCCGCGATTGGGGCCCGCCACCGAGGCCGAGTGGGACGTCTTAGGCGGCCACATGGCCGAGCGCTGCGCGCTGTTCATCCTGATCTGCCTCGGCGAGACCTTCCTGGCCAGCGGGCGGCAGTTTACCGAGATGGCGGTGACGGCGACCTCGCTCAGCGCCTTTGCGATTGCCTTCCTCGGCAGCGTGGCGATGTGGTGGATCTACTTCCGGTTCGGTCACCGCCGCGCCAGCGATTACATTAAGCACTCGGGCAAGCCGGGGAGCGTGGCGCGGGTCGCCTTCACGTATGCCCATTTACCGATCGTCGTCGGCATCATCCTCAAGGCGGTGTCGGTGGAATTCATGCTCAGCGAGCCCCTCGGTGCCAGCGATGCGTGGCTGGCCAGCGCGGTGCTGGGGGGACCGCTGCTGTTCCTGGTCGGCAACCTGTGGCTCAAGGAGTGGGTGGCCGGTCGGCCGCCCGTGTCGCACCTGGCGGGCATCGGGCTACTGGCCCTGCTGGTGCCGGCGGTGCCCTGGCTGAGCGCGGTGTTGCTCAACGCCGCGGCGGTGGTCGTGCTGATCGTGGTGGCCGCCTGGGAGTCGCTGGCTGGGAAGGGACCGGGTCAAGCCGGGTAGGCTGGCGGTGCCGGTTTTGCGATGCAGCGGTAGACGATGCGCAGCACCCGCCCCATCACCTCGGGGCGGCTTGCGAGCTCGTTCTACCTGTGGGCCCTGGCCGCTGCCGTGCTGCTGGGCGTCATCGACCCCGGCCCCCGGTGGCGGCCCTTGGCAACACCCGCGGTCGAAGCCGGTGGCGCCGCGGGGTTACCAGGGCAGCGGCTCGCCGTTGCTGTGCCAGAAACCGCCGCTGGTCGCAAGCGTCAATGCCTCGATGCGCTCAGCGATACCGGCGGCGGCCTCCTCGGGGCTGATCAGCCCGCCGAAATTGACCATGCGGGTCTGCACAAAGCCCGGGTGCAGCTGGGCCACGGCGATACCGCGCGGCGCCAGATCCACGGCCAACGACTTGCCGAAGGCATTGAGCGCCGCCTTGGAGGCCCGGTATCCGTAACGCCCGCCGGAGTCGTTGTCGGCAATCGAGCCCATGCGGCTGCTGATATTGGCGATCTTGCTGCCCTCGCCGAGGTTGTCCAGCAGCGCTTCTACCACCCGCAGCGGTGCATAGGCGTTGACTTCCATCTGGCTGCGGATCGAATCAAAATCGAGCTCGCCCAGTGACTCGTTGCGCAGCAGGCCGGCATTGTTGATCAGCAGCTCCAGGTGCCGCCCCGCCAGCGCATCGGCCAGCCGCACAACGTCCTCGGCGCGGGTTACATCGATGCCCTCGATGACCCGCTCGGCGACCTCGGTGAGTTCGGAGGAGGTATTGCGGCAGACGCCGATCACCGCCCAGCCGGCGGCGTGGTAATGACGGGCCAGCGCCAGGCCGATGCCGCGATTGGCGCCAGTGATCAGTACAGTGCTAGTCATGGCAGCATTTCCTTGGTCAGATGAGTGGCGGCCCAGGATAAGGTTGGGGGCTGGCGGCACGACTTCAAGCGCACACAGCACCGGTCACCGCTCCCTACGCGCTCTGATCGGAATGCCAGCGGCGCAGGTGCCCGGCATGGGTGTCGACATAGGCCCCCGACCGGTAATGCATTTCGTAGAACTCGGTGTCCAGGTGCACGGCCTGAACAAAGCCGGGCAGCACGAAGGTGGTGAAGGTGCCGGGAAACCTGCCGTACGTGTCGTGGATGTACTGGGCCACCTCGCCGAGGCAGGCCACGAACTCATCCGAGTAAGGCGTCACGCTCGCCTTGACCTCGTGGGTACGCTGCCAGGGGCTGGGCATATCGGGATCACAGGTGCCGCCGGGTCCGAATTTCCGTGCCACGAAGGCCTCCACGGCGGCGCGCATGTCCCGGTAGTAAGGTGGGCACAACGCCTCGTAGACACCGTCGAGGCCCACCGGATTGGGCAGCGTCCAGCGCTCGCCGCGAACGGAGCGGAAGCCAGATGTGGAAGTCTTTCTCCTTGCCGTTATGGGGCGTGGCCGTCATCAGCAGGAAATGACGCGCAATGGAGCCGAGCAGCTCGCCAAGTTGGAAGCGTTTGGTCTTGTTGACCTTGCTGCCGAAATAGTTGGCCGAGAGCTTGTGCCCTTCATCAACGATGATGAGGTCCCAGTGGGTTTTGCGTAGCTTGTCCTGGTACTCCTCATTGCGGGAGAGCTGATCCAGACGGCAGATCAGAAGGTCTTGGTCCTGGAAGAAACCGCCGGAGGCGGATTGCTCCTGCTTCTCCCGGCTGAATATCTCGAACTGCACGCCGAATTTCTCCAGCAGTTCATCCTGCCACTGCTCCGTCAGAGCGCCCGGCGCCATGATCAGCACCCGCCTGGCATCGGAGCGCATCAGCAGCTCTCGCACCAGAAGGCCCGCCATGATGGTCTTTCCGGCCCCGGGATCATCGGCCAGCACAAACCGTAACGGCTGCCGCGGCAACATGGCTTCGTAACCCGCGGAAATCTGATGCGGCAAAGGATCCACGTTCGTTCGCTAGGGTGCGCACGACATTCCGTGCGGTCTACTTCCGCGCGCGGGAAAGTCATCGACGCCGAGGGATTTCATTGGTTCGGCCCAGAAATGCCCTAGTGGCGGAATGCGGTTTGATTACTATAGTCAAAGATAGCTCGACCAGCCCGCGCGGTAATGGTGAGTTGCGGCGATGATAGGGAGAGGGAGAGAGTCAAGCATTGAATGCCCGTAGCCGCCCAATTCGGTAGGGGAAAAGGGCAAGACAATGAAGCACTTCGTCACAGGAAGTTGTATTGCACTACTCGGGTTGGCGCTAACTGCATGCTTTGGCGGCAGCAATGGGAATGGCAACGGCGATTCCATTGGCAACGGCGATGCCACTGCAGAGCAGCGAGCGCCGGGCATCGAAG
>NZ_SKOG01000250.1 GCF_007120195.1 Aquisalimonas sp. | reverse complement strand
GTGAACCTGGTGCTCGGCATTATCGTGGTCGTCGTTGCCAGCGGCGGGCGCCTCGGCATGCTGGGCTAGTGTCCTTTTGGCATTCGTGCGCCTGTGGCGCGGTGTGTTTTACGGCGGGTTATGCTGCGCTAACCCGCCCTACGGGTACGGCGTGTAGCCACGCCATGGCACTGGGCCCGATCGAAGGGCGTAGGGTGCCATTAGCGCCAGCGTAATGCACCGTCAAACAAACCGCGCCAAGGGCGCACAGGCGCAGCTTGGGTTGCGCGCCTGCGGCGCCCTGTCATTGACGGCGGGTTACGCTTCGCTAACCCGCCCTACGGATACCGTGTCATGCCACGCCATGGCACCGCGGTCGATCGAAGGGCGTAGGGTGCCATTAGCGCCAGCGTATCTTCCTCTATCCGCTGCGCGCCGACGCCCGAGTGGCCCTGGCTTCAGCGCCATAACCATAATTCGAATTGCTGGCCACAGGTGGTGTGTGTCGAGCATTGCTGATAACTTGGCTGTGCAGGCTACCAGTCACGTGGATGGTGACCGTATCGCGTTCGCCCTGACCTCGCCTTGCAAGCGGCCGGCTTACCGTCATCGGCTCATTGGCTGCCCGCCGAGGGTTTCTTGACCTAAATCATTCCCCTCTCGAGGGGGTTAGGCCCAAACTACCCACCAGTAGGCGATCACCGACCGGCGACCGGAGTACGCGCAACTCGATGAACCCGCGCATCGTCAACGCAGACGCTTGGCCCCAGGAGGCGCACGAGAAGCCGAACCAGTCGGGTCTTCGCGCAGATGGACTGAGCTGCCGCAAAGGGGGCCGAACGCTGTTCGCCAAGGTCAGTTTCGACCTTCAGCCTGGTCAGTTATTGTTTGTGCGCGGACGCAACGGCAGTGGTAAAACGACTCTCCTGCGGGCCATCTGCGGCCTGACGGAACTGGCCTCCGGTGAGGTCCTTCTCCACGGTGAGAGCATGCGCTCGCCGAATGATCGCACGCGGGCCAGTCTTCTCTATATCGGCCACCGGGATGCTGTAAAGGAAGACCTGACCCCATTGGAGAATCTGATCGTCCACCAGGGGTTGCGCGGTGAAACCAGTGACGAGGTATCCTGTCTCGGCGCCCTGGCACAGGCCGGGCTAGGCGGTTACGAGGACACCCCCGTGCGCTATCTGTCGCAGGGACAACGACGACGCACGGCGCTGTCCCGTCTGCTGCTCTCCCCCTGCTCGTTGTGGGTGCTCGACGAGCCATTGGCAGCGCTGGATGTCCCGGCGGTGAACTGGCTGCTCGAACTCATCGGCGGGTACCTGGATCGAGGCGGTCTGGTGGTCACCACGAGCCATCAACCTATCGACGGCTTGCGTGAAGTGCACGTCGTGGACTTGGATTAGGGCCCTATGGGGAGGTCTTTATGGACACTGCTGCGACGCGACGTTTCCCTGACCGTGATGCGCCGGCAGGACGTGCTGACGGTGGTGGTGTTCTTTATCATTGTGATCACGTTCTTCCCCCTTGCCGTGGGTCCGGAGCCAGAGACGCTGCGCGCAATTGCGCCGGGCGCCATCTGGGTGGCGGCCGCACTGGCCAGTGTCATTTCCCTGGATCGGCTGTTCGCGGACGACTGGCGCGATGGCACGCTGGAGCAACTCGCCCTGATTCAGCAGCCCCTGGCACTGGTGGCGCTAACCAAGATCGCCGCCCATTGGCTGGCGCTGGGGCTGCCTTTGGTGCTGCTCTCCCCTGTGCTCGGTTATTCCCTGGGCCTGCAGGGGTTCGAGTTGGTGACGCTGGCAGCCTCACTCGCCCTGGGGATGCCGGTACTCAGCCTCCTAGGGGCGTGCGGGGCGGCACTCACTTTAGGGGTTCGGGCGGGCGGGGCATTGATGGCCCTTTTGATATTGCCGCTGTATGTACCGGTTCTGATCATCGGCTCCGGGGCCGTCGCCGAAGCCATGCACGAGGCCGGCCCCTCTGCGCACCTGTCGCTGCTCGGGGCGATGCTGGCCCTGGCCGTGCCGCTGGCGCCGCTGGCTGTGGCCGGGGCACTGCGCATCGCCCTGGACTAACCGGAACATTCGGTATGGCACATTGCCCGGCAAGGAGTTGACCGTGACGTATCGACGCATCCGCTGGCTGAAGTTCACCGCTCCGGCCAATTTCTATGCCCTGGTTCAACGGCTCGCCCCGTGGCTCTGGGCTGGCGCCGCTGTGCTGGCGGTAGCCGGCCTTTACACCGGTTTTTTCGTGGCGCCGCCCGACTACCAGCAGGGCAACAGCTACAGGATTATGTTTATTCACGTGCCGACGGCGTGGATGGGGATGTTTCTCTACCTGCTCATGGCTGTGTACGCGGTCATCTACCTCGTCTGGCGCATCAAGATGGCGGACATCATGGCCCGCAGCCTCGCGCCCACGGGGGCATTGATGACGTTATTGGCCCTGTGGACTGGCGCGCTTTGGGGCGCGCCAACCTGGGGGACCTTCTGGGTCTGGGATGCACGCCTGACCTCGACGCTGATTTTGCTGTTTCTGTTCCTGGGCTACATCGCCTTGCACGCTGCGGTGGACGACCGGGAGAAAGGGGGGCGCGCCGCATCGCTACTGGCCTTGATCGGGGCTGTCAACGTGCCAATCATCTACTTCTCAGTGGAGTGGTGGCACACGCTGCACCAGGGCATGTCAATCACCCTGACCCAAGCGCCCACCATGGCGCCGTCCATGTTTACCGCACTGCTGTTGATGACGGGCGCCTGCTGGCTCTACTCGGCGGCCGTTACCCTGCGCCGCGCCCAGGCTGAAGCCCTTGAGCGCGAGTCCGATAGCCAATGGGTCACGGAGGCGGTGCAGCGGGAGCACGCGTTGAGGCAGCCGGCGGCCCCGGCGGTGCGCGCCGTCGAGCCGCGAGGCGCCATCAGCAAAGAAGGGGATTCGTGAATGTGGGACGGAATTGGTGATTTCATCGCCATGGGTGGCCACGGGCCCTATGTTTGGGGGTCTTACGGGGTGTTCGCCATGGTCCTGCTAGCGGAAGTGTCTGTGCTCGCCCGGCGCCGGCATCGCATCCGGACCATACTCGCCCGGCGCTCCTCGCCGGGGGCCGCCAGCACCTGGAACCAAAAGCAAGAGGAGTCGCTCGAACCATGAAGAAACGGCAAAAACGACTTGCGCTCGTATTGGGGGTCGTCGCCGGGCTTTCCGTGGCCACCGCGCTGGTGCTCAACGCGTTTCGCGACACGATGGTGTTCTTTGTCACCCCGTCCGAAGTGATGGCCATGAGCGACATGCCGGAGCGTAAGTTCCGGATCGGTGGACTGGTGGAGGATGGCAGCGTCGAGCGGGACCAGGAATCAACGAATGTCATGTTCCGGGTCACTGACACCGCCAAGAGCGTGACCGTCACCTACGAGGGCATTCTCCCGAACCTCTTCCGCGAAGGCCAGGGCGTGGTCGCGGAAGGACATATCGACTCGGACGGGGTCTTCCGGGCGGACAAGGTCCTGGCGCGCCACGACGAGGAGTACATGCCCGCCGAGGCCCAGGAAGCAATAGAACGAGCCGGCCATCCGACAGACATCGACAAGGGGTATTAGCACATGATCGCCGAACTTGGCAATTTCGCGCTGATCCTGGCCTTGTGCCTCGCCGCCACGCAGGCGGTGTTGCCCCTGGTCGGAGCCGGCATCGGCAATGAGCGCCTGATGCGCACCGGGCGGTCGTTGGCCGTGGGCCAATTCGTCTTTCTCGTCGCATCCTATGCGGCACTGACCTGGGCATTCGTGGTCAGCGATTTCTCCGTCGAATACGTCGCCCTCAACTCCAATGTCGCGTTACCCACCCATTACAAGGTCACTGCAGTCTGGGGGGGGCACGAGGGGTCGCTGCTGTTATGGGTGATGGTGCTGGCCGCCTGGAGCGTCGCGGTGGCGATCTTCAGCAAGCCGCTGCCAAGGGAGATGGTGGCCCGGGTACTGGCGGTGCTGGGCATGGTCTCCGTGGGCTTCCTCGCCTTCACCGTGCTCACCTCCAATCCGTTTGACCGCTTGATTCCGGCCCCGGCCGACGGGGTGGATCTCAACCCGCTGCTCCAGGACCCGGGGATGATCATCCACCCGCCGCTGCTGTACATGGGCTACGTCGGCATGGCGGTGGTCTTCGCCTTCGCCATGGCCGCGCTCATCGGCGGTCGCCTCGATGCGGCATGGGCGCGCTGGTCGCGCCCATGGACCACGGTCGCCTGGTGCTTTTTGACCCTGGGGGTCGGTGTTGGCTCCTGGTGGGCGTACTACGAGCTCGGCTGGGGCGGCTGGTGGTTCTGGGATCCAGTGGAGAATGCCTCGTTCATGCCCTGGCTTGCCGCCACCGCCTTGCTGCACTGCCTGGCGGTCACGGAGAAGCGTGGCGGATTCAAGGTATGGACCGTGATGCTCGCCATCGTCACCTTCGCGCTGACGATTCTGGGCGCCTTCATCGTGCGCTCCGGGGTCATCACCTCGGTGCACGCCTTCGCCACCGATCCGGACCGCGGTGTCTTCCTGCTCGCCATGCTGGGGGCGACTTTGCTGGGCAGCCTGGCGCTGTACGCCTGGCGCGCGCCGAAAGTCGGGCTCGGCGGCGGTTTCGGCTGGTATTCCCGGGAATCGCTGCTGCTCGGCAACAACGTTCTGCTGGTGGTGTCCTGCGCCGCGGTATTTATCGGCACGCTCTACCCGCTGGCGCTGGATGCATTCAGCCTGAGCAAGATTTCCGTGGGCCCTCCGTTCTTTGACGCGGTCTTCATGCCCCTGATGATGCCGATGCTGTTCCTGGTCGGAATGGCACCGCGCGTCGCCTGGAAACAGGGCAATCCGCAGGAGACCTACCGGGAACTGCGCTGGGTCTTCGTCGTCAGTGTGCTGCTTGGGATTGCCTGGCCGCTCGCCATGGGTGCCTGGAACCCCCTCACGGCCCTGGGCCTCGGCCTGGCTATCTGGATCCTGCTCACGGCCGCAACGGACCTGCGCAACCGCATGATGCGCCGGCGCTCGCAGGGCCTCGGCGGCATGCTGCGCGCTCTGCGCCCGAGCTTCCTGGGCATGCATTTGGCCCACGCCGGGCTCGCGCTCGTGGTGATTGCCATCTCCATGGTCAACACCTACGAGATTGAGCGGGATGTGCGTCTTGCCCCCGGCGAGACCGCCACGGCCGGGAAGTACGCATTTACCCTGGCGTCGGTGAGCAAGGTCAGAGGGCCTAACTTCGATGCGGATCAGGCCTCGATTGTCGTCACCCGCAACGGAACGCAGGTGACCACGCTCACGCCGCAACGCCGCGACTATGACTCCCAAACCGGAATGCCGATGACGCAGGCCTCGCTCCATCGGCGACCGTCGCGGGATCTGTACGTCTCGTTGGGCGAGCCCGTGGGCAGTGACGCCTGGCTGGTCCGCCTGTACTACAAGCCCTACATGTTCTGGATGTGGACCGGCGGGCTGCTGATGGCATTTGGTGGTTTTCTCGCCGCCGCCGACCGCCGATATCGTCTGGCCCGCGATCGCTCTACGGTGTCCCAGACGGATATTCCGATTTCCGGGCGCGACGTGCGGCAGGAGGTCTCGTGATGCTGAAGCGTATTTTCATCCCACTGACAGGGGCGCTGATGGTGCTCGGGCTGCTCTACGTCGGCCTGGGCCTTGACTCCCGCTCCCTACCCTCACCGCTGGTGGGCAAGCCGGCCCCTGCGTTCGAGCTTGAATCCCTTGAGGACCCCGAGCGGATGATTACCGAGGCTGATTTCATCGGCGAGGTCGCCCTGGTCAACGTCTGGGCGTCCTGGTGCTCCTCGTGCCGCTCCGAAAAGCCCTACCTGATGGCATTGGCCAGGCAGGGCGTCACCATCCACGCGTTCAACTACCGGGACACCCGGGAGGACGCCACACACTATCTGGCGGCGGATATGAACCCGTACGACACCATCGCCTTCGACCCCCAGGGGGACGCGGGAATGGAATGGGGCGTTTATGCGACGCCAGAGACCTATGTCCTCGACGCCGAGGGCATCATCCGCTACAAGCACATCGGCCCGCTCGACGCCCAGCTCGTGCGCGAAGAAATCCTGCCGGTGCTTGAGAAACTGGAGGCGGAACAGTCATGAACCAGAAACCGCTGCCGACGCATCTCAGGCATCGGCGAACTGCGTGGACCGGGGGTCTGGGCACGCTGCTGGGTGCGCTTCTGATCGGCCTCATGCTCGCGTCACCCGCTGCGGCGCTGCCCGTGGGGCAACCGGTCGAGTTCGAGACCGAGGCACAGGAACAGCAGTACCAAAAACTCGTACGCGAGCTGCGCTGCACGGTGTGTCAGAGCGAGACAATCTATGAATCCAATGCCCCGCTGGCGGGGGATATGCGCCGCCGTGTATACGAGATGACCGCCGACGGCGCCAGCGAGGACGAGATCATTGATTTCATGGTCCAGCGCTACGGTGATTACGTCCGTTACCGTCCCCCATTGCAGGCGAATACGGTGCTGCTGTGGACCAGCCCGTTCCTGCTGCTGGTTGCCGGGGGACTGGTCTGGCTGCAGGTGGTGCGCCAGCGCCAACAGGTTGCGAACCATGGCGAGTTGAGCGCAGACGAGCGGGCCGCACTTGAGCGGTTCCGCCGTGGCGAGTAAGGCGAAGGGGTAAGCAAAGAATGAACTGGGTGTTTTTGATCGCAGCCGCCGCGCTGTGCGCCGCGGCCCTTGGCTTTATCCTGTTTCCGCTGCTCCGGGACTCGGCCCCGGGAGCGCATCAACGCTCCCGGCGCGAGGTCAATGCCGCGGTCCATCGCGATCGATTGGCGGAGCTGGACCAGGACCTGGCGCAAGGGACGTTGAGTCGGGAGCAGCACACTGAGGCCGTCGCCGACCTGGAGCGCGAGCTTGTGCAAAGCGGAGCGGTGGACCCCGACGACGACGCTTCAGGCCAGGCTTCCGGGCACCGTGCCACGGTGATCACCTCGGCCGCCATTGCAGCAGTGGCCGTACCGGTGCTGGCCGTGGGACTCTACACCAGTGTCGGCTTTGGCGAACAGGTCTTCCAGGGCGACAACCAAAGCCAAGCCCAACGCCAAGGCGGCGACCCCAGCTTGGCCGATGATGCGCAGAATCTGGAGGATATCCGGGCGCTCGCGGAGCAGCTCCGTGAACGAATGGATGAGCAACCGGAGGATCTCATGGGCTGGGTGTTGCTGGGGCGCACGCTGTCGCATTTACAGGAGTACGAGGAGGCGAGCGAGGCCTTCGGCGAAGCGGTTGCCCGTGGTGGTGACAACGATCCGGACTTGCTGGTGCGGTACGCGCAGGCACTGGGTGAGGCCTCGGGGAGCCTGCAGGGGCCCCCCAAAGAGCTCATCGACCAGGCGCTTGAGATCGCCCCCGAGCACCCGCAGGCCCTTTGGCTGGCGGGAAGCGCGGCGTACCACACGGCGGACTACGCAAGCGCCCGCGAGCATTGGGAAACGCTACTGTCTATGCTGCCGGATGATTCCGAGGGCGCGTCCTCACTACGAGCCACCCTGGAGGAAATGCCGGGGCGAGGCAGCGACGGTTGAGCGAACAATGCCCGCCGCGAGCGTGTCCCACGGCGGGTAGGGTCACGGCAGCCACGATCCCAGACTTCTAACCCGGCTGGTAATACGCTGCCCGCGTAACGCTCTCAGCCGCTCCGCCGATTTCCTCACTGCTTTGGGGAACGTCCAGGGACTTTTGGCGCTGTCCCGCGGGCGGTCGCGTATGCAGGCGAATATGAGGGTAAACCCACTGATGGGGCGCCACGAGTTGCCCTGGAAGATGGTATTTGCACCGCTGTAATCACGGCGCCAAACTCGACTCACCGCAGCCATGCAGCGAAGTTCGATCGTGGCGCAGCGCCGATACCATCTCTTTGGGTTCACAACCATGACCGCTTGACGCCCGGGCGTTCCGGCCCTAGTCTCTCGCCGGTGCATCGCGGTGCAGGGAATCTGTATGGCCCAATCATCCCTTTCGTCCATAGACCGGTTGCGCTTTTTTTTCAGTCAAATCAAAGAGCGCTTGTGGGCCAAGCCTCTGGCACTGTGCTTGCTCTCGGTTGGTGGCGCGTTTATCGCCAAATTGGCGGACTATACGGGCCTCTCCAGTGTGTTGCCGGAGATTAGCCAGGATTCTATCGAGTCCTTACTGTCCATCATGGCCTCCAGCATGCTGCTCATTGCGACGTTTGCGGTAGGCTCCATGGTTGCCGCTTATGCATCAGCCAGTACCGGCGCGACGCCACGCTCCTTTCCGCTGGTGATTGCCG
>NZ_SKOG01000112.1 GCF_007120195.1 Aquisalimonas sp. | reverse complement strand
TCCGTTCAAGGCGACGACGGCGTATTTGAACACCATCCCGGCGCAGATGCAGGCGCGCTCGCCGGGGGATCACGCGCTGGAGTGGCGGCTTCGCTCGATCATTCGCTGGAACGCGATGGCGCTGGTGTTGCAGGCCAATGAGGCGCGCCCGGGGGTGGGTGGTCATATTGCCAGTTTTGCCTCCAGTGCGACGCTCTACGATGTCGGGTTTAATCATTTCTGGCACGCGCCGAGCGAGGCGCACGGTGGTGATCTGGTGTTCATACAGGGACACTCGGCGCCGGGGATTTACGCGCGCTCCTATCTGGAGGGGCGTTTGGATGAGGAGCAGCTGCGGGGTTTTCGCCAGGATGTGGGGGGACGTGGTGTGACCTCCTACCCGCACCCGTGGTTGATGCCGGAGTACTGGCAGTTTCCGACGGTCTCCATGGGGCTTGGGCCGTTGATGGCGATCTACCAGGCGCGGTTCATGAAGTATCTCCATGACCGGGGCATTCTCGACATGGGCACCCGCAAGGTGTGGGCGTTCATGGGCGATGGGGAGATGGACGAACCGGAGTCGCTGGGCGCCATTGACGTGGCCGCGCGCGAGGGGCTGGACAATCTGGTGTTTGTGGTCAACTGCAACCTGCAGCGTCTCGATGGCCCGGTGCGCGGTAACGGCAAGATCATCCAGGAGCTCGAGGGGGAGTTTCGGGGGGCGGGTTGGAACGTGCTCAAGGTGATCTGGGGGTCGTACTGGGACCCGCTGATTGACAAGGACGACAAGGGCTTGTTGCTCAAGCGCATGGAAGAGGCGGTCGATGGGGAGTACCAGAACTTCAAGGCCAAGGGCGGGGCATACACGCGCGAGCACTTTTTTGGCAAGTACCCGGAGTTAAAGGAGATGGTCGAGCACCTGTCCGATGAGGACATTCGGCGGCTCAACCGCGGCGGGCACGATCCGCACAAGGTCTACGCGGCCTATCACGCGGCGGTCAACCATACCGGACAGCCCACGGTGATCCTGGCGAAGACGGTCAAGGGCTACGGCATGGGGCAGTCGGGCGAGGGGCAGAACATTGCCCACCAGCAAAAGAAGATGGGGCAGGAGGCGCTGCGCGACTACCGGGATCGCTTCGAGATTCCGATTCCGGACGAGGAGCTGGAGGCGGCGCCGTTTTACAAGCCCGCCGAGGACAGCCCGGAGATGAAATACCTCCACGAGCGCCGCCAAGCGTTGGGAGGGTACCTGCCGCAGCGGCGCACAGAAGCGCCGGCGCTGAAGGTCCCGGAACTCTCGGCGTTCGAGCTGCTGCTCAAGGACTCCGGCGAGCGCGAGATGTCGACGACCATGGCGTTTGTGCGCATTCTCGCCATCCTCACGCGCGACAAGGCGCTTGCCAAGCACATCGTGCCGATCGTCCCGGACGAGGCGCGCACCTTTGGCATGGAGGGGCTGTTTCGGCAGATGGGGATTTACTCCTCGGTGGGGCAGCTCTACGAGCCCGAGGATGCCGATCAGCTCATGCTCTACAAGGAGAGCAAGAGCGGGCAGATTCTCCAGGAGGGCATCAACGAGGCGGGAGCGATGAGCTCGTGGATGGCCGCGGGGACGAGCTACTCCAACCACGGCATTCACATGGTGGCGTTTTACGCCTATTACTCCATGTTCGGCTTCCAGCGCGTGGGCGATCTCGCCTGGGCGGCGGGGGACATGCAGGCGCGCGGGTTTCTCATGGGTGGCACGGCCGGGCGCACGACGTTAAACGGCGAGGGGCTGCAGCACCAGGACGGTCACAGTCTGCTGCACGCGAGCACCATTCCCAACTGTATTGCCTACGACCCGACATTCCCCTACGAGATGGCGGTGATCATCCAGGACGGGCTGCGGCGGATGTACGCCGCCGGCGAGAACGTCTTCTACTACATCACCATGATGAACGAGAACTACAGCCAGCCGGCCATGCCCGAGGGCGCCGAGGAGGGCATTCGCAAGGGGATGTACCTGTTTCGCGAAGGCGGCGGTGGCAAGAACAAGGTGCAGCTCATGGGCGCGGGTACGATCCTGCGCGAGGTCATCGCGGCGGCGGAGCTGCTCAAGGCCGACTGGAAGGTGGATGCGGACCTGTGGAGCTGTCCGTCGTTCAACGAGCTGCGCCGCGACGGCCTGGAGGTGCAGCGCTGGAACCTGCTCCATGCCGACAAGACGCCGCGGACGAGCTGGGTGGAGCAGCAGCTCGCCGGACGCAAGGGCCCGGCGGTGGCGGCTACGGACTACATGCAGGCGGTGCCGGATCAGATTCGCGAATTTCTCGACCGGCGTTTTGTGGTGCTGGGCACCGACGGTTTTGGCCGCTCGGACACCCGCGAGCAGCTGCGCCGCCACTTCGAGGTGGACCGGTACTACGTCACCGTGGCCGCGCTCAAGGCGCTGGTCGGTGCGGGTCAGCTGAAGGCCTCGACCGTGAGCAAGGCCATCGCGCACTACGGTATTGACCCGGAGAAGCTCAACCCGGCGCGGGCCTAGTGTCCGCACCCCTGTGCCCGGAGCAGCCGGCGCGCGGCGCCCGGGCCCCGACGTCTTGACAAGGACCCGCATATGGCCACGAAGACGATTCCGGTACCCGACATCGGCGATTTTGACGCCGTCGAAGTCATCGAAGTGCTGGTGAGCGAGGGCGACAGCATCGAGGCTGAGCAGTCGCTGATCACGCTCGAGTCCGACAAGGCGACCATGGAGGTGCCCGCCCCGGAGGGGGGCACCGTGCGCGGCGTCGCCATCAAGGTGGGTGATCAGGTCAAGGAGGGCGACCCGATCCTCGAGCTCGAGCCCGCCGGGGCGGGGGGCGGGGAGGGGCCCGCGGCGCAGGACCCCGGTGCCTCCAACGCCGAGCCCCCGCCCGCCACGCCCAGCGCCGCGCCTGCGGCTGAGGGTGCGAGCCAGACCGTCACCATCCCGGACATCGGCGACTTTGACCAGGTGGATGTCATCGAGGTGCTGGTGAGCGAGGGCGACAGCGTCGAGGCCGAGCAGTCGCTGATCACGCTCGAGTCCGACAAGGCGACCATGGAAGTGCCGGCGCCGGCCGCCGGCACGGTGGGCACGGTGCATATCAAAGTCGGTGACAAGGTCTCCGAGGGGGATCGCATCCTCGAGCTCCAGGGCGCCGGTGGAGCAGGGGCGCCGGCGGCGGCGGAGCAACCGGCGGCGGCGCAGCAGGAGCCGCAACCGGCTGCCGCCACGCACCCCGCCCACCAGGTCGAGGCCGACGCCGCACCCATCCCCAGGCAGGCCATCGACAGTGCCAGCCACAAGCGCGCCCACGCCTCCCCGGCGGTGCGCCGGTTTGCCCGGGAGCTGGGCGTCGATCTCGGGCAGATCAGCGGCTCCGGGCGCAAGGGGCGCATTGTCAAAGACGACGTCCAGGCCTTTGTCAAGGGCGTCATGCGCCAGGCCCAGGAAGCCCCCGACGCCGCGGCGGCGCCGGCGGCGGCCGCCGGCGGTATGGGCATTCCGCCGATACCGCCGGTGGACTTCAGCAAGTTCGGCGCGGTCGAGGAGGTGGCGCTGCCGCGGATCAAGAAGCTCTCCGGGCCGCACCTGCACCGCAGCTGGCTCAACGTCCCGCACGTCACGCAGTTCGACGAGGCCGACATCACCGATCTGGAGGCCTTTCGCAAGGCCGAGAAGGAGCGGGCGGAGAAGGCGGGGGCGAAGCTCACGCCGCTTGCCTTTTTGGTCAAGGCGGTGGCGGGGACGCTGGCGACCTACCGGGAGTTCAACAGCTCGCTCAACGCCGGCGGCGACGCGCTGATCATCAAGCACTACATCCACGTTGGCGTGGCGGTGGACACCCCCAACGGGCTGGTGGTGCCGGTGATCCGCGACGCCGACACCAAAGGGGTCTACCAGATTGCCCGGGATCTCGCCGAACTCAGCGTCAAGGCGCGCGACGGCAAGCTCGCTCCCAAGGAGATGCAAGGTGGCACCTTTAGCATCTCCAGCCTTGGTGGCATTGGCGGCACGGCGTTTACGCCCATCGTCAACGCCCCGGAGGTGGCGATCCTCGGGGTGTCGAAGTCCGAGCTCAAGCCCAAGTGGAATGGCAAGGAGTTCGAGCCGCGGCTGATGCTGCCGCTGTCGCTCTCTTATGACCACCGGGTGGTCGACGGTGCGGCGGCGGCGCGCTTTACCGCGCACTTGGCCGGTCTGCTCGGTGACCTGCGGCGGCTGTTGCTGTAACCAACAAAGGAACCGACCATGGCGACGACAACCATTAGCGTGCCCGACATTGGTGATTTTGACGCCGTCGAAGTCATCGAAGTGCTGGTGAGCGAGGGCGATACCGTAGAGGCGGAGCAGTCGCTGATCACGCTCGAGTCCGACAAGGCGACCATGGAGGTGCCGGCGACGCGCGGGGGCAGAGTCGCGGCGGTCAAGCTCAAGGTGGGCGATCAGGTCAAGGAGGGCGACGCCATCATTGAGCTCGAGCCCGCCGAGGGCGGCGCGGCGGAGGCGCCCGAAGCGGCGCGGGAGACGCCCGAGTCGCCGGCGGCGCAAGAGCCATCGGCGCCCACCGCTGCCGCCGCCGCGGCGCCGGCGATGCCCGGCGGCGAGGCCGACTGCGACGTAGTGGTCATCGGCGCCGGCCCCGGGGGTTACACCGCGGCGTTTCGTGCCGCGGACCTGGATCTGAAGACCATTTTGGTGGAGCGCTACGACACCCTGGGCGGGGTGTGCCTGAACGTCGGCTGCATTCCCTCCAAGGCGCTGCTGCACGTGGGCCACCTGCTCGACACCGCCGAGCAGTTCAAGGGCCACGGTGTGGTCTTCGGCAAGCCGAAGATCGAACTCGACAAGCTGCGGGAGTGGAAGGCGAGCGTGGTGGGCAAGCTCACCGGGGGGCTTGCGAGCATGGCCAGGCAGCGCAAGGTGGAGACCGTCACGGGGACGGCGCGCTTTACCGGCGCCCACACCCTCGAGGTCGACGGCGCGGATGGCACGCGACAGATCACCTTTCGCCATGCCATCATCGCCGCCGGTTCGCGCTCGGTGGTGCCGCCGGGGATGGATCTCGACGACCCGCGGGTGATGGACTCCACCGACGCGCTCAAGCTCGAGGCGATCCCCAAGCGGCTGCTGGTCGTCGGCGGCGGCATTATCGGGCTGGAGATGGCCACGGTCTACCAGTCGCTGGGTGCGAAGGTCACGGTGGTGGAACTGCTCGATCGGCTCATGACCGGCGCCGACAAGGACATCCTGCGGCCGTTGGAAAAGCGCATGCGCGCGCGCTACGAGGCCATCTACACCGCCACCAAGGTCACCGGCATGGAGGCGCAGAAAAAGGGCATCAAGGTCACCTTCGAGGGCAAGGACGCGCCGGCGAGCGACACCTTCGACCGGGTGCTGCTCTCCGTGGGGCGCCGCCCCAATGGCGATCTCATCAACGCCGAGGCCGCGGGCCTGGAACTCGAGGGCGGATTCATCGCCGCCGACGAGCAGCAGCGCACCCGCGTGGGGCACATCTTCGCCATCGGCGATGTCGTCGGCCAGCCCATGCTCGCCCACAAGGCCACCCACGAGGGCAAGGTTGCCGCCGAGGTCATCGCCGGGCACAAGGCCGCCTTCGACGCCCGCGTCATCCCCTCGGTGGCCTACACCGACCCGGAAGTCGCCTGGGTCGGGCTCACCGAGGAGGAGGCCAAGGCGCAGGGGGTGAAAGTGCACAAAGGCACCTTCCCCTGGGCAGCCAGCGGCCGGGCGCTCGCCATGGGCCGCGAAGAAGGCATGACCAAGCTGCTCTTCGACGCCGAGACCGGACACGTGGTCGGCGGGGGTATCGTTGGCGTCGCCGCCGGCGACCTCATCGCCGAGGTCGCCCACGCCATCGAGATGGGCAGCGATGCCACCGACATCGGCCTCACCGTCCACCCACACCCCACCCTCAGCGAGACCGTCGCCTTCGCCGCCGAAGTCGCCGAGGGGACCATCACGGACCTGTACATACCGAAAAAGAAATAGACGGATCCGCCGCCGTCATGGGGCGCGACGTGCGCGATAACCTGGCTGCCGGCAAGAGGCGTAGCCTCGAGTGCGTCTGCCGCCTGGCCTGAGTCAGGTGTGAGACGGCGTTTGGTCATCGATGAGATCGACGTCTCGTTTGCGTCAGATCGATCCCCACACGGGCTCGTCGATACCAATGCGTTAACCGGCAGCTCTTGTCAGGATAGACCGATTTATCTCCGAATTCAGCCTAATCTCCGGTGCGGATAGACGAATACATCAAGACGAAAAAACACGAAATTATGTAGAACTACGTACTTGACAAATATCAAAACGTCGCCTGTATAAAGGCACAACCCGGCGTGGGGCCGCCTGAAGTCACACGAGCATTCCTCTACCCGGGAAACGCCGCCTCCAGGGGCGCTTCTTAAATGGAGGCGGCTCCCTCCACGACAGCCAGAAGCGGGCACGGAATCCACTCCACGGCTTCCACATCGGCATGACAATGCATGTGGAGAAGGTTAGTAAGTACAACTCCCAATGGAGAGAAGGCGCCGCATGAATTATTCCTAATGTAGGTCGGCCCAGTTTATTGGGACAGCCGAAACAAACTGTCGCGGAGGTCTTGAAGAACGCTTCAGCAATGATCAGTTTCCGCGCCAGACCCATCACCGATAGCAAGGGAGGCAGTATGAGCCTTTATAAGACCTGCGGACCGTCAACGCTTGCATTTCTGGGCATTGCTTCACTCGGGCTTGCCTCCACAACGTTGCATGCCGAGGACACGGCAACTTTGAGCGGCTTCATCAACGGCTACGAGTGCGCGACGGCAGGCACGACCTGCCCCGTGGACGGCGCCGACCCGCGGATTTCCATTCAGTCGGCCTTCGTCATTCAGCAGCCAGACGGTGAGTACTATCTGCTGACCGGTGTGCCACGGGACGTGGAGGTCCGTCACGTCAATGAGAACGTGCGGGTCACCGGCACGCTCCAGGAGCGATACAACGCGTTCCGCGTCGATGAGTTCCATGTCCGCACCGACGATGGTGACTACGAGACGGTCTGGTCGGAGGAGATGGTACAGAAAGAACGGGGGCGCCTCGAGCGCATGCGCGAGCAGATGCGTCGGGCCCAGGAGCTGGGCGGCTAACGACTCGGGATCCCGTGGCCAAATGCGCCGCCGTGGCAGGGCGCGAGGTGGGACCTGTGGCACGACACCGACGTCACACCACGGAGCCATGCAACGTATAGCGGCGCTGCCACCATAAGGGCGCCGCTGTGCGGCCCTGCTGCGTTCCGACAGCAGTGCGGTACGTGATCGACGAACCTCGTCCCGCACAAACCGTTCCTACCGTTCGGGGTACCGGTCAATGCGCACCGCCGGGGGGCCTGGGCCGGACGGGTGAGTTCGGCGCTGGTCGGCGTGTCCACCCGGCGCAAGCACAGAAAGCCATACTCAAGGCCGCCGCCCTGGACGTAATCCTCGAACTCCTCCTCGACACACCCCGGCAACGCAGTGCCCCGCAACGCCAGGTACGCCTTGAGGGCGGGGTAGTATTCCTGGGCGGGGCCAGATCTGCCACGTGGTCAGGCGAATAGCCTCGCCCTCGTCCTGCCCGCGCCCCTCGAACGACGGCCGCAGGCCATGGGGCGGTACACAAGCATTTGGCGAATGGCAAGACCTGGCCCCCTCTGCATTGGTCGCGAAGGCACGCGGCTTGCCTATACTGCCCGATGAAGCACCACGCAGCGTCCCGGAGCGATACGCGTTCATTGTGATGTTCCGGCTGCGGTGGTGCGGGCCGGTGCCCTGCGCGCCGGTGCATCCACGGGATTGGCCGGTAAGAAGGGCTCTGTTCCGCCGGGTCGGAGGCCGTTTACCCGCCTTTGACGATGGTATGACTTGCGAGATTCGAGGAGAGGACAACAATGAATAGCGAACTCAAGCTGTCCGGGGGCCTGACCGGCTCGGTGTTGCTGGCAACCGTCACGGCGGGGGCACCGGCAGTGGCTGCGGCGGATGACAGCGTGGGCGCGGAGCTCTACGGGCAGGCGCATCTGTCACTGAACTACTTCGACACCGATAACGACGCCGCCGAGGAGGACGACACCGGCTTTGGCTTCAGTTCCAACGCATCGCGTTTCGGCCTGCGCGGCAGCCAGCCGCTGGATGGCGGGCTGACCGCCATCTATCAACTGGAGCTGGAACCCGCGTGGTCCGGTGGCGGCGGGACCGACAGGGACGGCGACCCCGCCGTTCTGCGCCAGGTCCGGGACAGCTTCGTGGGCATAGAGGGCTACTTCGGCATGGTCCGGGCCGGCCGCCTGCCCGCCGCCAACCAGTTC
>NZ_SKOG01000101.1 GCF_007120195.1 Aquisalimonas sp. | reverse complement strand
ATCCCTTCGGCACGACGAGTGCGAGCGATCCGGGCGCCCGAACTTTGATGCCCACGGGAACGCCGCTTGCTGGCGCGCACACTTTCGCTGGTCACCGCATTGGCGCTGCTGGCAATCAGCGGCGGGCATTTCCCAGTTCTCCATGCGTCGCATCGATCCGCCGTGGGGGCCGCCCTGAGCGCACAGAGCGAACTCGCCGCCTCGGAGCCGGCGCTCGCGCGTTTCGTGCGTTCGTTCCGAATACTGGCCCTGCATGGGCCTCGACGGCCGGTGCATCTCCTGGGGCGTCCGATCGACACCGGCGTGGAAGGCATTACCTTGCCGGGCACCCACCGCCTCCCCGGCAGCTTCCTCGTACACGTCCGCGGTGACGCATCCCATGCACTGATCGATGAGCTGCTGCGGTTGGCCGGCGGCGGCGAGAGGTGGTCTTGACCATTCTGCCGCCAAACGAGGACTGACCACGCCGGCCGATCCCGGTATCTTCTCCCTGGCCATTTGGTTAAAAGTGGCGCCTTACGCTCTGGGGTGGCGGATCCTGCCTGGCCGGGGCCACTGGCGGCGGGCGCGTCGGCTCACCGATGTGCGCCAGGATCGGGTGGATCGAAGCCGGGTCGGTGACAAAGGCGACGATCCGCCTCTCGCCCGCGCAGTGCGGACAGGTCAGCGAGAAGGCTTCATCGATGCGTGCGAGCAACACAGCCCACAGATAGCGGGCCTTGCGACGGTCCAACTGCATGGGTCGGGCTTCTTACCCCGTCGCCTCGCTCATTACCTCTTGAATCACCCGGCAGGTCTCGTCGATCTCGGCCGCGGTCAAGGTGGGGTGGCAGAGGAACATCAGGCTGGTCTCGCCCAGCTCGCGCGCCACCGGCAGCGGCTGCCCCCTGAACTCAAGGCTCCAACAGGCGTGTGATAGCGCTTGATGGAGACTGACGATTGTCTAACACGGCGTAGACTCGTACTGCCTCCTGTTCATACTAGTAATAGACGGAAAAAGGAAAGCGCTTGGACAGGAGGCGATAGTAGCCAAAGACTTGCTGATGAACTCCGGCATACAAGTGAAGAGAGTCGATATCGGAGAACAATGTATCTATGAAGTACTGACCGAGGCCCGGTTCCAGCCGATCATAAAACCGAAACCCTGCCAGAAGATCCTCTTCGGCATCTTCCAGTACCTCGATTTTCAACGTGTCCGCTCTCTCACCCGATCCTTTGTGGATTCCCATTCACTGAATGAGGTACCACCCGTCTCAGCACGTAGCCCTCTTTCCTCCAACACCTCCTGATGCCAGGCCGGGACGGGGACAGAGTCGGGATCTCTGGCCAGATCGTCCCATAACGCTTCCATGGCACTAAGCTTCTCACGGATGCTCATATCACCCAATCTCATCACCATGGTTCACCTCCAACAGCCGCTGCCGATCGATCACGCCACAACAAAACGCCATAGACAAACATAGCTCTCAGGTTAACCGAAGAACAAGAAGACTGACCAGCACCCCCCTACCCCTACCTGACCCGGTCCCCCGTGCCCTAACGCTGGAAGGGGTCAGACCTCGGTGACCAGGCCGCCTGGGTCAGTGGAAGGGTCAGACCCCGGTGGTGGACCACGTGGTGCGGACTACCCCGCCGTCTCGCTCATCACCTCTTGAATCACCCGGCAGGTCTTGTCGATCTCGGCGTCGGTCAGGGTGGGGTGGCAGAGGAACCTCAGGCTGGTCTCGCCCAGCTCGCGGGCCACGGGCAGCGGCGTCTGCGGGCGCCAGCCGGTGCCGTTGAAGGCCTTTTCGCGGTAGACCTCCGAGCAGGAGCCCGAGAAGCACGGCATGCCGCGCTCGACGATCGCGGCCTGGATACGATCACAATCCCAGCCTTCCGCCTGCCGCTTCGGCTCGACGAACACATAGCGCTTGTAGGCCGCATGCTCGATGTGCTCAGGAATGAGCCGGCACCCGCAGCCGGGGCAGTCATGCGCCACCTGCCAGATGCGCTCGGTATTGGCCCGGCGCGCCGCCTTCCACGCCGGCATGCGTATGAGCTGGATGCGCCCGATGGCGGCCTGCAGCCAGATGCACGGCGAGGATCGCCCGGGTGTTCGGCGTGATCTTCTCGGCCACCGTCTCGGCCGTCACGCTCTGCGAATCGCGGCTCACATCGGCGAACATCAGAAGGCGACAAGAGCTGCCGTATAAAGCCCACGAACATCTCGGCTTGCCCAACCGCCCACTCGGCCATGCGGTGCGTGTTGCAAGCGGGACAGACGCCGCGACCCTTGCACGAACGCGATCAGGAAGTCGTGGCCGCAGTCACTGCAGCGGAGCTGCTGGGCCTCCGCGCTTGCCTGCCGGCTGACATTCATGCTCGTGGCAAGCGGGCCCTGAATAAAGTTGGTCATCCACACGCCCAGCCCGGCCGCAACCGCAACCACCGCCAGCACCCCCGCGATGATATGGCCGCCCTCGTTCCGGTTACCGCTCGCGCCCGGCTGTAAAGAACGGCGGCGGTCAAGACGGCGCGCGATCCATTCGGGCCATATCTTGCCGGCGCGCCAGTAATAGTCGAGAAAAGACAACTCACGAGAAGACCGGCGAACAATGCTGCCAGTATAAAGCTGTCAAGCAGGGTCCATTGCAGGAGTTCGTCAATGGTTTGGGGGCATCCATGATGTCGTGGTCTACTGTTATTGGATTTCGTTATGCGACGAACAATCTCGCCGCCTGGCTGGCATGCCGTTTATGTGAATGGAAACAGAAGTGACTATTCTGTTTCACTGCGATGCAGAGTGCCATGGGCGCACGAACATGCTACCGTATCCGCTTGTATTGAGAAATTGTTAATTTTTCGTGAAACGCATTTGGGTTCGCCGCGCGCTTTATTCCGCATGCGGGCGGTTTTTATTTGCGATTGTGCTCGATCGGCCCGGCCAAAGCGAACGGAAACAAGTTTCGCGTTTGACAAGTGTACGGTGTCACCGTACACTGCAAGTAATGAAGATTGCGAATGTCCGACACAAAGGATTGCGACAACTCCTTGAGGATGACGATCCAAAAGGACTGCGGCCCGATCTGGTGCCGCGCATTCGTCGGATCCTGACAGTGCTTGTCAGCGCCCAGGGCATGAACGAGGTGAAAGGCCCGCCGGGATGGCGGATTCACCGGTTGAGCGGCGACCGCAGCGAAACGTGGAGCATATCCGTCTCCGGTAACTGGCGCATAACGTTCCGCATCGAAGACGATGCGATCCAGGATCTGGATTTAGAGGATTATCATTGATGGCTGAGGAGCGTGTAAAAGTAGGAATGACGCCGGCGCATCCGGGCGAGTTTATCCGCGAGGAAATCCTCGACGCGCTCGGCCTGAGCGTCTCGCAGGCGGCCGGGATCCTCGGCGTGCGCCGGGCAACCCTGTCCGACTTGGTGAACGAGCGCGCGGGGGTTTCGCCGGAGATGGCGCTGCGCATCGAAAAGGCCTTCGGCGTGTCCATGGATACGCTTTTGCGCATGCAGGCGTGGTACGACAGCCATACCATGCGCCGGCGCGCCGACGAGATCCGGGTCACGCGCTACGTGCCAGGCGCGGACTAACGCAGCCGCTCGCCGACGGCTCACACGCCTTGCATGCGGGGATGGTGTTATTCACCGTATCGGCGAATGCCGGCAAGGGGGCTTACCCAAGCAATTCTAATTATGGTGCTGAAGCCAGGGCCTCTCGGGCGTCGGCGCGCAGCGGATAGTTGGTAGCGGCGCCGTGGCTACGACGGTCGCGGTCCTGGCGGCCACGGCCGGTGGTGAGGCCGACCTCGAGCCAGTTGGCGCCACGGTAGCAGACCACGGAGGAAGCGTTGGTGATCGACCAGGGTCTCGGCCAGCCATGGCCGCAGCCCGTAGCAAGCCTCAAGGATAGGAAATCCAACCGTCTCCTTTGCAGTATCGCCGCGGTCATTGGCTGGATCAACCGAGCCGGCTGCCCGCCTGCGGCCGCTGCGGGCCATCGGCGGCAGCAAGCGGTCCTGCTTGCCGGCCGCGATGCATGGTCAGACCCCGCGATTTTTCCTGGTGGCGGCCCGCTTTCCGAGCATCTGGCAAGCCGGTATCCTCACCGCCACGGGCGGATTCTCACCATGTGATGCGCTGGTCGAAGATAGAGTCGGGCTCGGGCTGGGCCAGCGGATCGATCCCGGCGGGCTCACCCTGGTCACCCTGGGGATCCATCGTTGCGCTGGTATTGCCATCGCTGGCCCAGGCGGGCGGGTCGCGGGCCGGGGCCACCGGCGGCGGGCGCGTCGGCTCACCGATGTGCGCCAGGATCGCGTGGATCGAAGCCGGGTCGGTGACAAAGGCGACGATCCACATCGCGCCCGCGCAGTGCGGACAGATCAGCGGGAAGGCTTAATAGATGCGTGTGCGCACCTGGCGCAGCAGTCCGGGCCGCTGGCGTTGCAAGCCCTGTTGCAGGCCCTTTTCCAGACCCTGGCGTTCCCAGCGCTCGATCCAGCTCTCGAAACGTTCCGATACCATCGCTCGTACCTCGTTGAGATCGTTCATGGTTGCTGCGGGGGTCGAATATGGATGACCTCGCTGGGCTGGATCGCCACGAGAGCGGACCGAATCCGGGAGATGAGCGGGCGAAGGTCTTCCAGCTTGGTGCTGCCGGCAGCGAGTATGATCACTCCCAGTCTCAATGTGCTCAGAGCTTGCTGGTGCGGCAGATTGCGATCCGCCGTGATGAAGGCGTCGAACGTGCACTCGGCCAGTCGCAACAATTGCCCGTTCTTGGTCCCGGCCCAGCCGGCTTCCGTGACCGTGGACACCTCGAACTCCGGAATTTCACTTGCCAGCAGGCGTGGCAGATTCTCGTCCAGCAGAACCCTTTTCACGCGACTCTTGTCAGGAGTGCTCGGGTGGCCTGATCGAGGAAGGCGTTGACCTGCTCACGGCGTACACTGGGGAAGTTGTCCAAGAACTCGTCCACGCGGTAGCCGCCTTCGAGATAATCGATCAGGGTCTGCACCGGGACGCGGGTGCCGACGAACACGGGTGTACCACCGAGAATCTCCGGGTCGCTGTGAACCACGCTGCCGTCCGGTAAGGCAAGCGGTCGTGGATCGGACATGATGCACCTCGAGCAGCAATCGATGAATCTGAATGCCAAATCTACCTGTTTGAATGAGAGAACACCATGATTCAGCTGGAGTCCATCGACCGGGAACTGCTGGAAGCCGCGCGCACCCTGGGTGCGAACGAACCCACCGAGTTCCGCACGGTGACCGTGCCGAACGCGCTGCCCTACGCGACGGGGAACACGCCACGACGAAGAGTCGGTGGCAGAGCCTTTTCAATCGTGCTGAGTTTCACGTAGCTGCGGTAGGATGTGAGGGTCGTGTCGACGACTCCCCGCTGAGCTCTCATCCAGCCAAGAAATTCGCTGACTAAGGAGCTGGGCTCGGGTGAGACTGCGTCCTCGACGATCCGTCGTTCCCGCAAATGACGCAGGAAGACGCGAACGCATGAGAGGACAGGCCGGCCGCGATCTCGTGAGGGTGGTACCCGCGCCGCATGATCTCCCGTTCGTGGTCGTGGAAAAGTTCCACAAACCTGGCTGATCGAATGGTCGAAAGTCCTGAACCGGTTTGGTGTAGACGTGCATGAGAGTTCTCCCCTGGGCGTTGCTGTGCCCTTCGGGGAGAAACTATCTGGAGTAGACGCTCTTCATCCATTACCCAAGGCGTCTACCAATCACACCCTGATCGGCTCCGGAGCAAAAACTGCCGATAGCTTCTGGCTGCGGACAACACGAGCACGCGAGCAGGAAGTCGTGGCCGCAGTCACTGCAGCGCGCGCGGGCAAAACCGTGGGTGAGGATGCGCCTTCGAGACCGAGCTGGCCCGCCGCACCCGCCAGTGCAGCCGTCTCCGGGCCTGTGTTGGAGCGCGCCTTCGAGGGCTGGCGCAACATCGACAAGGGGCTCGGCGACCGTATCGCCAAGGGCGTGCAAGGGCCCGCCTCGGCGCGGCCGGCCTCCTCGGGGCACGTGGCGCAGCGGCGAAGGCCTCACTCAGCCGGCAACCGGGAGACTGTCGGCTGTGTTGTTCGCTGCTGCACCGTGCTAATTGGCAACGGGCGTTGGCGTTGCCATGCTGCAAACGCGGTAATTGTGCAAGGCCCTGTAGACGCACGACTTGAAGCAATGGCTTTGCAGCTACGCCATGCTCCGGGGCGGCGAGGGCGCCTTGATTCCCTCACTTGGTGTTCGCACGAATCAAGCGAGCCTGCTCCTGCAGTACGGTCAAGAATCGGCCCGGAGTGCTCCGGAAACGAACGAGCTGCAACGAGGAAGCGACGCCCATGAAATACCTCCTCTCGACCGGAGGTTGGGACTCCACCTACCGACTCCTGGACCTTGCCCTGGAGCAGCAGGTTGCCGTGCAGCCCCATTACGTGATTGACCCGGGCAGGCGCTCCACCACGCAGGAACTGCGTGCCATGTCCGAGATCGAGGCGGGGATCGAAGCCGAGGCCGGCGAAGCAGACCTGGTCAGGCCGCTCCAGATCCGTCTGCGAACGGACATCCACCCCCACGCGGAGATCACCAGGGCTCGTGATCAGCTCGCCCGGGAAGTTGCCATCGGCGAGCAATACGAGTGGCTCGCGCGATTCTGTGAGCAGGAAAACCTACAGCGGCTCGAGCTATCCCTGACCGGTCACGAGGCCGGCACGGCGCTCCAGGAGCGACTATTCATGGACCCTCAGCACGGTGAGTTTCGCCTGCGTCGGGATTATCTTGCCTACCAGCTCTTCAAGTATTACGAATTCCCGCAGCTATCCCTGACCAAGGAGGACATGAAGCGGGAAGCCGAGCGGAAAGGGTTCAGCGCGCTCCTGGAGCGAACATTGTTTTGCCACGCGCCGATCCTCGATTCGCTCACAAGACCCAACGCGCCTTTCGCATCCTAAGGCGCACCACAGGCAGGGCTGTCGTGAAGCTCCTCTGGCGAACGAGCGCCCGCAAACGGCGTGTATAGGAGGTATCGCCTTGTATTGGATTACCGCACCGAGCCGGCCGTCATGGAAGCCATTGAGGCGCTGGCGCACCAGAAAACCAACATCCTGATCGCGCACCGCCTCAGCACGGTGAAGGCCTGCGACCAGGTCGCGGCAGCGGGCCCGTTCGAGGCACTCCAGCAAGAGCAAGCGCAGCTGCAAACCGCCGCGCGGCCAGCCCACGCTGACGGGCTCCACTCGCACCGCAGCCACCCGAGCGTGAACAGAACTGGGCAGTGCGGACCTACGCCGTGCGCGCCCGCAAGGGCACAAAACCAACGCCCAACCACCCCGAAAACTGACAACTCGTCCACAACTCTGGCGGCCATCCGGACACGCGTCACAAATCCCGCCACCGCGCGTTGCAATGGCCCCAGCACTGCGCTTCACTCTGCGCCGGATGTTGCCTGAGTGGGGCATCTGCACCGGCCAGACGTGCCACCGCAGGAGCCGCGTTACGCGCTCCCGGGAGCGACCAGGCCGACCCGGAGACCAGCCAGCCTCGCCTTATCCAGCGAGCCTGGCGCCAGCAAACCGCTGAGTCCCGGCGTGCACACAATCGAACGGTCACAAATCGCGCTTGGGGAGCACCTCCCCAAGCGGTAGCGTGCCCAAAGGGTCAACACCAACCCATCGACCCGGTACCCGTAGGGTGGATTAGCGAAGCGTAATCCACCATCCAAAAAACAGCGCCAAAGGCGCGCAAAACAACACACACACCACAAAGCCAAAGCCAAACCACCCATGCCAACCCCAATCAAAACCGCCGTCTTCCCCGTCGCCGGCCTCGGCACCCGCTTTCTCCCAGCGACCAAGGCCAGCCCCAAGGAAATGCTCCCCATCGTCGACAAGCCCCTCATCCAGTACGCGGTGGAAGAAGCGGTCGGCGTCGGCATCGAGCGCCTGGTCTTCGTCACCGGCCGCACCAAGCGCGCCATCGAAGACCACTTCGACAAGGCCTACGAGCTCGAGGTCGAGCTCGAAGCCAAACAAAAGCACGCCCTCCTGGAGCTTGCCCGCAGCACCCTCCCGGACGGCGTCAGCTGCCAGTACATCCGCCAGGCCGAGCCGCTTGGCCTCGGCCACGCGGTGGCCTGCGCGCGCCCGGCGGTCGGCCATGAGCCCTTCGCCGTCATCCTCGCCGACGACCTCATCGACGGCCAAGGCGAGAAAGTCCTGTCACAGATGGTGCGGGAGTTCGACGACTACGAATGCTCGATCCTGGGCGTGGAGCGCGTGCCGAGAAGCGAGACCCAGAAATACGGCGTCATCAGCGCCACCGACTTCGCCGACGGCCTCTCGGCCGTGCGCGGCATCGTCGAGAAACCCGACCCGCAGGACGCCCCCTCGAACCT
>NZ_SKOG01000204.1 GCF_007120195.1 Aquisalimonas sp. | reverse complement strand
GCACAAGGCTATGCCGAATGGAGCCCGAGGCTACGCTCGCCTAACTCGCCGAAAAAGGGCGCAAAGGAGGCCTGTCTGCAGAACCGTTCGGCATAGTTTGGCGGACGGCATAAACGGCCAAGGCGAACGGCCTCGAGCTCTATCATTACCTACTCGACGTGTTAAAGAATCTGCCGGCGGCCGAGTGCGAGGATGGTGTCATCGCACTGCTACCGTGGAACCGGGAACAGAGCCTACCGGCTACCGAGCCCGCCAGCCAGGTGCGGTTGGTGGAGCGCTTACGGCGATCCCTACGCCCAATCTGCACCGGAGTACAAGCACGACCAGCGGGTGTCCTGGTCAAGCGCCCCGCCAAGCGGCTCCTGACCCCGCCATTGCCGCTATCCGGAAAACACGCCCTCGGCCAACCGGAAAACCCGTCTCCGACACCCCCCGCAGGCCGATTTCGCCCGCCCGGGCGGCCTGCGCTGTTCACGAGGGGCTTCCGTTGAAACTTGACGATACTCTGGGGCGTAGGGATATTGCGGTGAAGGCGGCTTCATTTCCTATCCCTTACTGAAATGTTTGTGCGCCAATCGGTTGAGTAGCCGGAGGTGATAGCCAAAGGCGTTATCGCGGTTTTTCTGCGTCTATAGACCCCCATAAATTTGATCTTTTCAGGAATAGCTCAGCATAGGGCTATGACATTTCAACTGTGAATCTGTCAAGGCATCGACCATATAACGCCCCAGATCTTCCCGACTGATCCCACTGGGTTTCGGGGGTTGGTAGGAACCTTTCAGAGTGCCTTTGGCAGGCGTATTAACCAATACGGGAGGCCGCACAACAGTGTAGTCCATACCGGATCTAACCAATTGCTGATAGGCTCTTTCGCTCGATTCGAGCACATTACGGGCGGTCAACTTCATGATCGTGCGAATGATTTTTCGGCTAAAATCGGGAGCATCGCGCTCGTCTATTACAGCGGCACCCAGAAGCCAAACGAAGCGTTTCACGCCTGCCTCTTTGGCTGCACTCAAGACGACTCTGGCCGCCCGATTCGGCAAGTCCGGATGACCACCTTTGACTGGACCTGCCGCGAAGATAAACCCCTCGCAACCCTCCAGTGCTTTGGCAACGTCAACATCATTCAACAAATCCCCCTTCACCAGGTGCAGCTTACTGGCATGATCGCGACACAGATCCGGATCTACTTTATCTGGGTTACGAACCAGAGCGTTTACCTCATAGCCTTTGTCAAGCGCAGCCCGCAGCACCTGTAAACCTGTCTGACCTGAACCACCAAAAACCGCAATTTTCATAACGCTTTCCTGTTTGTTGCGCATGCAAATATAATAGGGTTCGAGGACAGAACTGCAAACATCAAAGAGTGTAAATGTAGTATTTGCCCGCGCCCGCTGTGGCGACTGCGGCGATGATTGTGTGATCGCCTTCTCCTGCAATGGCCGGCGTGACTGCCCCGCGTGCAACCCGCGGCGCATGGCCGAGACGGCGGCGCATCGGGCCGCTCACCTCCTGCCCCGCGTGCCGGTACGCCCGTGGGTGCTCTCCGTACCCAAGCGGCTACGCTATCCACTCCAGCACGACCGCGAAGCCCTCAACGGCACCTTGCGCATGGTCCTGCAATGAGCTCGCGCAACACCGGCGTGTTTACAGCCCCGGGGCCGCTCCAACGGCATGAACCGGGGCGGTGGCCTGCATCCACCGGTTCGGTGCCTCACTGAACGCGCACACCCACTTCTCTGCCGTCGTCATCGACGGCGTCTTCGAGCCCGACTCGCAGCAGGGTGTCCGGTTCATCGCAGCGGAGGCACGCGATGCGGACACCTTGCGGGAGGTGCAAACGCAGGTGCGCCGTCGCCTCTTGCGGGCATTCGTGCGCCGTGGGCGCATCGACGCGCAGACCTGATCGACCACCGCCTCAAACCGGGTCGGGATGGGCGCACCCCGATCATCCGCTCGCCGCTGTAATTGAGCGGCCGCATCCGCCGCACTGCTCCCGCCGCCCAGGCCGCATCGCCATCGGTACGACGGCGTGCTCGCCCCGAACTCGCCCCTACGCCCAGCGCTCACCGCCCTGGCGCCGAGGCCGAAGCCGGGTTCCTGTTCGACGCCGAGGACGGCCGGATTCCTCGTGCCAACGCGTCGGCCGCGGCCGCCCTGGGCTACAACAGCCGCAATCTAATCGACATGAAGGTGAGTGATCTGCATCCCTTCGAGATGGGCGCGTTCGGCTGATTTGTCGTGCGTGTGCGGGACCATGGCTGTGCGACGGACGAACACCTGACCTGCCGCACCCGCGATGGGCAGTTCCTGCCCGTCACAATCAGCGCGCGGGAGTTGACCATCGATGGGCGTCACAGCGTGCTGGCGCTGGCCCGCCTCAGCGTCGACACCAGCCTGGTGGAAGGCCCGCAGCGGCCGCAGCTTTCCTTCGCGATGCGGAGCGGCAGCGGGAGCTGGCGCGGACCCGGTTCCTGCTCCATCACGCCCCTGTACATCTCCTCGGGATCAGCCAGCAACGGGTGCATTCATTATGCCAACCAGCCCTTCGCGTCCGCCCTCGGCAGAAGAGGCTGCGAGAGCATCGAGCACGGTTGCGCCTGGACGTGGACGCCGACCTCGACGTGGACATGTTCCTGCGTCAGGTGGAGACATTTCGGCGCGAACGTCGCATGCAGCCCGAATGCCGGATGATCCGATATGACGGCACGCCGTTTCCGGTCTCGGTGACGATGCAACGCCTGCATGACGGCGAGCGGGAGATCATCGCGGGCTTCTCCCGGGACATCACCGAAGAGACGCAGGCGCGCGAGGAAGCCAGACGCCATCTCAGCGAACTGGCTCGCGTCTCCTGTCAATCGGCAATCGGCAATCGGCAATCGGCGAGATGGCTGCATCCATAGCCCACGGGATCGACCAGCCACCGCCATGCTGACCTGGGTACACTCCTGCCTGCGCCTTCTGGACCGACCGGACGTTGATCCGGACCGACTGCGGCGGGGCTTGAAGGTCACGCTGGGCAGCGCGGAGCGGATCGAGGCCATCGTTGGTCGCCTGCGCCTTCTTTGGCGACACCGAGTGTGCCGCGGAAGTCCACGTCCCCCTCGGCGCGCACGGTGGCATCCCGTAACCGCAGTTCCAGTGCCCGTGGCCACGGCCTTCAGGGTCACCCCGGCACAGGCCGACAGCGCCTCCAGCAGCATATCGCCAGAGCACACTGCCATGTCGTCGCCACCGGCGCCCGGGGTGGAGCCCCGTGGTCAGCTTGCCGCGGGCGGTGTCGAGACTGCAGGTCACGCCCTCACCGGCCCGCGACTCCGCTGCGAGGGTCAACCGAGCCGCCTGCGGTTGCGCGCGATAGCGATCTTTCAACGGTGCCTGGAGTTGTTGCCGTTGCTCCTTGTCCATCATGCCTCCTCCGTATCCGGGGCGACGGCACGGCCACCGCGCTTGCACCACGTCAGGGGCAAGCCGGTGGGGCCGCAACCGGCACCGGGTCCGCTTTCCGAGCCCGGGGGCGAGCAGAAAACCGGAATCACTCCGGTGCTTTCCCCGGCTGTCGCGCCTGATCATGCGCGGCAACCCCGATCCGCCGGGTCTCGAGCCAGCGGGGCAGAACGAGCAGCGCGGCCAGCACGACGACGCCCGCCACGGCGTACCAGACATGCCCCGCCGTCAGATTGGTTCCGGCGGCGACGTAGAGGGCGGTCATCGGAATCATGCCCAGCCCCGTGGCCAGCAAAAATGCACCCTGCCCCATGGCGGTAAGCCCCGCACCGTAGCTGACCAGAGCGAAGGACACCACCGGCACCAGCCTGGCGCCGAAAACCACCCAGAACAGGGTGCGATCGCTGCATTCCCGACAGAAGTTGATATGCCCGCCGACCAGCCGCTCGACCACGGGGCGCCCCAACAAACGGGCAATCCAGAAGCTGGCCCAGGCGCCAACCAGGGCACCGGCCATGGCGTAGACGACGCCCAGCATTGGGCCGTACAGCATGCCGGCACTCACGGTAATGGGCACGGTTGGTATCGGCCCGATTATGACAGCAAGGACCATGGTCGCCATCAATGCGACGGGCCCCAGCCAGCCAAGCTCCGCCGCCCACTGGTGCAGTGCCTCGCCTTCAAGCAGGCCGGCCTGCCACAGCCAGCCGGCCAGGCCACCGAGAACCAGCAACGGCACCAGGGTGAGCAGCAGCCGTGTCGGCCATGACAGCGCCTCCGCCGTCGGGGTCGACGGGCCCGCCGCACCGCTTGCCGGCGCGCAGGCCTCGGTCGCATTCTGCCGCTCAGTCGAACTTCGGGAAGTATTCCGGTGCATTCAGGGTCCAGTCGTAGTCGGTCAAGCGAATCCGCGACGTCTACGCCATGGCCTCGCGGGTGTCCGCGGAGACAAATTGCCCAATCCAGGCGCGCGGGTCGTCCGCTTCCTCGAGGCAGTCATCCTCGTACCATTCGAACAGTTGCGACAGGCGCCGCGTATCGCCATCGATATGCATGGGCCGGGGTGTGCGCATGGCCCGCGCTGGGTTTGCAGGCGCCTCATGGCGTCCTGGTCGTCCACGGCCTCGCGATACCGAAAGGCGGTAACCAGACCGTTGCCCTCCAGGTCCTTCTCCACCCGGTGGTCAGTCAGGATTTCCTGGTAGGGCCCGAACAACTCATCCAGTTCAACTGCCTGTAACGGCATGCATGCGGTTACCGCGAAGAATAAGCCGACGACCAGTGCGCCGAGTGCACGTCTGCTGTTACACCACGTCGTGATCACCTGCGCAGCCGCATGTCACGCGTTTGTCCTGATTCGCACTGTAATAAGCCATGTGGTGGTTGCGCTATCAGGGAAAACCGAACTAGCCCTGCCACTCGACGACGCGAAATCCACAATGGGGCGAACCACCCGAGTCCGGTTATCGGGCCGTAGCCCTCGAACTTACCGATCCAGCGCTGATAGGTTTCCTGAACGGGTACGGGGTTGAGGTAGGGCAGCTTCTCCCGCTCGCGCCAGATCGTCACCACCAGGTTGGCGCCCTTGAGTTGCGCCAGGTGTTTGGTGATCGCCTGGCGTGAAATATCCGCCTGCCTGCATCGCTCGCCCAGCGTCTGGCCGTTCTCCCCATGCAGGCGATCCGGGAGGTGACGGCGACGGCGATCCGCAAGCGCCTTGAAAACCTTGTCTGGATCCGAAACCATGGACTTATTCTGCAACCAGAAAGTTGCTTTTCAGGCGAATGGGCATCATAGGGTTTAGCGTCATGTACGGGGAAATCCGCGCAATCGCCAAGGGCTGTCGATCACACAGCAGGCCGCTGTCGCGGAATATCCGCCAGCAGATTCAGCTGCAACCAGGAGGGAAACGCCTCGCAGAGTCGGCCTGGGCCGTGCAGTTTGATCGAGCCGTCGCGGATTGCCCGGTTTAGAGGGATATCGCCGTACCACACCCAAGTCATAATCCGGCTGTTGGTGATGACGAACAGATCAACCTCGAAACCAGGGACGGTGATGCACAGCTCCACACCAGCGTTGTCGCCGACGATCCAACGCAGTTTCTTGAGCGCTGGCTGGTCGGTGAACTCGAACTGAATCACGGTCCGCCTGTTCGGCATTCTGTCGAGATGCATCCGCCGGTGCATGTCCCACATCACAAGGTCGGGATCGGCCCTGTCTTCGCTGAGCGTCGCCGGCAGCCAGCGCTTACTCCATACCGCCAGGCTTTCGATGGTTGGCGCCAGCCGCATCCCGGACTCGGTCAGCACGTACTCAGTATGCCCTCCGGTACGCTGGCGCTCGATGATGCCGGCCTTCTCCAGCGTCCGCAGCCTGGTCGACAACAAAGAGGGCGACATGCGCGGCACACCGCGATGAATCGCGTTGAAGCGGCGCGCGCCCAGGATCAGCTCGCGCAGGACGAGCGGCGTCCAGCGTTCCCCTACGATCTCTAACGCCAGGGCGAGCGGGCAGAACTGACCATACCCCTTCATGCAGAATGCCTGCTGACATGTTGCACCGATCCCACCTCCAAAAGAGTTTTGCAGCACATGCCTGGCGAGGCAAGTCAAGGGAGACCTGGGACATTTCGAAAGACGCCGATCCGGTCTCGCGCAAGCAACGCCGTCGTGGATGCGTCGGATCCCTGCCAGGCGGGCACCAACAAGCCATCTACTACAGTTTTTTGAGTTGTTTACGCCGTCAGGTGTTGCAAGGATTTTCCTGCATGCCGGGAATCGGTCATGCAGGCACCCCGCTCTGCAGGAGCGGCTCAACATCACCGTTGCAACAAACGACTCTGGGAGGCAGACATGCCCAACATCGATTGGAGAATTGAAGCGCAGGACTTCACGACGTGCAACTGCGACTTCAGCTGCCCATGCCAGTTCAATGCCCGGCCAACCCACGGTCACTGCCGGGCTGCGGTGGGGTTTCACATTGAGAAGGGTTACTGGGATACCACGCCACTGGACGGTGTGACCTTCGTCGGCCTGTTTGCCTGGCCGGGCGCCATCCATGAAGGACGCGGCGAGGCTCATCTAATCGTTGACGCGGCGACCACGGAGGCGCAGCGTCGCGCCGTCATCGCGTTGTTCAGGGGCGAGGAGACCGAGCCCGGGGCGACGATCTTCAACGTGTTCAGCAACACCATCGATACGTACTACGAGCCGATTGTGCGGCCGATCGAAGTCGAAGCGGACATCGACGAAAGGACCGGTCGGATCTCCGTACCAGGCATTGTTCAGGGAACCGGTGAACCGATCCGCAACCCGGTGACCGGTGCCCCGCACCGCGCCCGTGTGACGCTGCCCCACGGCTTCGAGTACCACGAGGCCGAATACGCCAGCTCCACGGTCACGACCCAGGAGGCGCTCATTCCGCTCGAATGGACGCAGGGCCATGCCCATCTCGCGCGGGTCGCCTGGACGCCGCAAGGTGTCATCCATGGCTAACAGGCATGGGTTTGTGGCACTGCGCCAGGCGCTGGCACCGGCCTGCCTGCGACGCTCGCTGGTGGTCGCCCTGGTTATCGGCACGGTGTTGACCGCGATCAATCAGGGCGACCGCCTGCTCGCAGATGGCGAGCTGAACGTGTTCAAGTTGGTGCTGACCTACGTGGTGCCATTCTGTGTCGCCACCTACGGCGCATGTTCCATGGCGCGGCACACAGCGCATGCCCCGGCGCATCCCGCATTGGAGGACGAACCAGCCCACCGGAGGCCGCAATGACGCCTGCCGGCAACTCCGTGGAAAGGCTGCTGCGCCGGGAGCGCGCAATCGCGCTCTCGTTGCTGGTCGGGGTGATCATGGCGAGCTGGGGCTATCTCCTCGCTGGCGCCGGCATGGGCATGTCGGCATTCGAGATGACGCAGCTCATCTATGTGGACAGGCCAATGGCCGGCATGGCCATGGAGCCGGTACTGTGGTCGCCGGGCTACGCCGTCATCATGTTCTTCATGTGGTGGGTCATGATGATCGCGATGATGCTGCCAAGCGCCATCCCCATGATCCTGTTGTTCGCCACGGTCAACCGACAGCGTCGCGCGAGTGCCGGCCCCATTGTATCGACCACGCTGTTCACGGCGAGCTACCTCATGTGCTGGGCGGGTTTCAGCCTCGCGGCGACGGTGCTGCACTGGGCCATCAACGATGTCGGCCTGCTGGCGCCGGGCATGGTAGTGACCAGCCAGCTGCTTGGCGCAGGCATCCTGCTCGCCGCCGGGCTCTATCAACTCACCCCCCTGAAGAAGGCTTGCCTGCGGCACTGCCGAATGCCGGCCCTGTACCTGGCAACCCATTGGCGGCCGGGCACCAGCGGAGCCTGGCTGCTGGGACTGCGCCACGGTGCCTATTGCCTGGGTTGCTGCTGGGTGTTGATGCTGCTGCTCTTCTTCGGTGGTGTCATGAACCTTGTCTGGATCACCGGACTGGCGCTCTATGTCCTGCTGGAGAAGACCCTGCCCGCGGGCCACTGGCTGGACTACGGCCTGTCGGTTGCGCTGACAACCGCTGGCGGCTGGCTTTTCCTGCAGGGGACTTTGCTTTAGTCCATCCAGGAGAGCCACAGCCTTGCCGGGGCTCCCGGATCAACTGATTCGGGCAGCGCTCGAGGGCGCAACGGATAACAAGACCCGAGACCCGAGACCCGAAACTACTTGGGCCCCGGCGCACGGCTCAGCTGACCAACCCATATGTCAGCGGCACTGCGGCTGAAGTGTACCAATAGTGCCCAAGGAACACTGGAGATCAGGCATGGCCTTGCAGCAACCCGGGCCCTTTGGGGTCGTGGGCATGCTTGCCGTGATGCTGTCCGGTGCAAGCGCACGGTGGGGATGCCGTTCGTCTCGATCCGTTGACCGTCACCAGCCGGTTGCCGGCGAGTACGCTTCCCATAGCCGAGGAGACGGCGGCTGAGCTGGAGCGCGTCCCCGGTGGAGTCTCGCTGGTGGATCTCGACACGGTGCGCGAGGGTCGCACTGCGAACCTGGAAGACGCCTTCGGCACCACGCCGGGCGTATACGCGCGCAGCCGCTTCGGTCAGGACGAAACGCGCCTGTCCATCCGCGGCTCCGGGCCCACGCAGACCTTCAACAACCGCGGTATCCGGTTGCTGCGCGACGGTCTACCCGTCACCGAAGCGGACGGCAACACGCGCAACCAGCTCATGGACCCGCTCACCGTCGACCACATCGCCGTCTACCGGGGCGCCAACGCCATGGGGTACGGCGCGGCAACCCTCGGCGGCGCCATCAACATGGTCTCGCCCACGGGCTACGGCAGCGATCCGCTCACCCTGCGGGCGGAGACCGGCAGCTTCGGCTACCAGCGCCTGCAGACGCAACCCTGGGCGAGCGCACGAATGCGGTGGGTACGGTCACCGGCTCCTGGCAGGATGGTTTTCGTGACGACAGCCGCCAGCAGGCGCTCCGCGGCTACGGCAACGTGGGGTTCCAGCACGACGATCGCAGCCAGACGCGGCTGCACGTGGAAGCCCAGGACCACCAGGTGGAACTGCCCGGTTCCCTGACCCGGGACCAGCTCCGCGGCGACCGCCGCCAGGCCAATGCGCAGTTCGAGAATGCCAGCGCCGCCAGGGACCTGCGGCTCGGACGCGTCACCGCCCATTACCAGCGCCTGTTCCGGGAGGCCGGTCGCCTGGACCTGGGCGCCTTCGTGCAGGACCTGCGCATGGAGCACCCCACGCCCGTCTTCGACCTGGAGTCCAGCCGCCAGGACGCAGGTGTTAGCGCCCGCCACGTGATCGAGAGCGGCGCCAACCGCTTCACCTGGGGCACCCTGGCGGTGATGGGGGGCAGCGGTCGGAGGACCGCGACGACGACAGCCGCGAGCGCTCGTGGGCGAGCACCGTGGAACTGTTTGCGGACAACCACTACGCCGTCACCGACGCCACCACCCTGATCGCCAGCGCGCGGGTGGATCTGCGCGCCCGCCATGCCAACGGCGCCTACGCGGGTCCGGTGATCGAGGGGACCAGCGGCTACCCGGTGGACTTCGCCAACAATGAAGACGCCGACAGCTTCGTGATCTGGGGTGTGGGCGCGGGCTACCGGAGCCCAGAAGGCTGGCGGGTCTTTCTGGATGGCCGCAACCTGGGCGATCGCACCTACGCGGCCAACACCGGCGTGGTGGATTCCGCAGACGCCAACAGCGCCGTGTACAACCCGGGCGCCCCGCGCTCGGTCTACCGCGTCCACCGTAGCAACGACCTGCGCATCGCCGCCGACGGCGAACGCCTGCTGGTGGTCTGGCAGACCACCGGCGGCGGCTTCGCCGGCAGCGGTCCCATGGTCATGGCCCGCTCGGACGACGGTGGCGCCCACTGGGAGCCGGCGGCGACGCCGGTGCAAGGTGACGACACGGAGAGTCACGGCTTCTTTGCCCTGTCGCGGGCGCCGGACGGCCGCTTCCACCTGGCCTGGCTGGACAGCCGCGCGGGCCAGCAGGGCGTGCACCACGCGTTTACTAATGACACCGGCCGCTCCTGGTCGGCGGTGAGCACCGCCCAGCCAGCCACCTGCGAGTGCTGCTGGAACAGCCTCGCGCACCTGGATGGTGAGGCGGTGCTGCTCTACCGCGACATTGATCCCAGGGACATGGCCGTCGCCTCCACCGCCAATGGCGCCCACGGCTGCAGCGGGCGCGAGCGTGTGGGCCGCTTCGACTGGGACGTCGACGGTTGCCCCCACGTGGGCGGGGGGCTTGCGGTCAGCACCGACAACGCCCTCCACGCGCTGGTGTGGACGGGCGCGGACAATCACATGGGCGTCCACCACCTGAAGCGGCACGATCAGGGGGCGTGGTCTGAGCCCGAGCGGCTCGGACACCCGAGCGCCCGCGCCGTCGACCTGGTCGCCACTGCGGATGGCGGGCTGCTCGCTGCCTGGGATCACGGCTCGGCGGATCGGACCGTGCACGTGGCGCGATACCAGGACGGGCGTTGGGGTACGCCCAGGGCGCTGGGGGAGTCGAAACGCCGCCCCGGCTTCCCGCTGCTCACCGCGACGGCGGAGGCCGCGCAGGTGTTCTGGACGGAACGGGGCGAGGACGGAAATCGAACCTGGCGGTTCACCTCGATCCCACTGATAGCCGAATGAACGCCTCCGCTGCGCTACCGGCGCCGCCCGCGCCCGACGCGGGCCACGCGGCCGCGTTCCAGGGTGATCACGCGGGTAAACTGCCTGGTACCGGACTCGTACAGCCGCTCCTTGCGAACCGGCGCGGTGTGGCGGCAGCCGGCATCCTCAAACTCATACCCACCTACTCCTCATAGTGGGGACAGTCGGCGCTTGGCCAAGGCAGCCGGCGCGGCGTGTGGTTTCGTGATGACCGTGGTGCCCGGACGCGGCTGATATCATGGCTGACTGCATTGAAAAACTGCTTGCGGCCCTATGCCGGCATTATCCTGGGCGGGTTATGCTTCGCTTGGCTGCTGTGGTTCTCACTGACGCAGGGCGGGGGCTCGCCCCGGATGGCCTGCTGACCATGATTGCGGAGCTCGCCGAGAAGTAGGTCGTCTATTAGCACCACGGTCTCCAGCGCTGAGTGGCCGCCATGGGCATGGGCGTGCTCTGCAATTGGTTTATCAGACTGATGCCGGTCATGAACCAGGCCACCCACATCAACCCCCCAGATTGGCCAGGGGGAAACTCACCGCCGCGAACGGTTCCGCACAGACCGTCTCCTCGCCCACCAAGCGATGGGTCCCCGCTCCTGCCCGGCATACGCATCCTATTAGGATGTCCCCTCAAGCAGCGCCACTGCCAGTGGCCTGTCATATCAGATCGGGGCCATCGTGCGGGCATAGCGCCAGGCCTGCCCAGCGCCGCCGACCACCGGGCCGAGCGGTGCGCCAACAGGCTTTGCCGCCCTCGAGCCAGCCCCCGCGCAACAGGATCGCGGGGCGGGAGTTGCGGTTGGGGACAGTTTCGACATACATGGAAACTTACACAGCGACGAATAAGCGCGATGTCATTACATACGCAGTGCATGACATGGGAAGATTTCCAAACACGCTGCTCCCCAGACCCGCTGGCCTATCAGGGCCTTGGGTTGGAATTCGCTGGGCATCTGGGGAGGAACTTCGGCCTCGGTTATGGATCTTTGCAGGGAAGGCGTACGAGCGACGCGGTGCGCAGGTGTAAAGCGCATTTTGGGGGAAATTGATGAAGAAGTCATGGTGGCGTCGGCGCTGGCTCTGGATCGCCTTGGTTGCCCCGGTGATCATCTGGTTGCTGAGCGTCACTGTCTGGACCTGGTGGGCAGAGGAGCACCCGAGCCAGGAGCGGGAGCTGCGCGTTCAGTTGCATGAGCTGCTCCAGGAGCAGTTTCCGGAGCAGATGCGTCTGCCGGACCACCGTCTGGGGTTCATCCCGCGCGGCGGGGAGGGCCGTGGTGACCGTCATCCGGACGTGATCCTGATCCACGGCCTGGATGAACCCGGCGACATTTGGGACGACATGGCACCCGCCCTCCGGGAGGAAGGCATGGAGCCATGGGAGTTCCGCTATCCCAACGACCACGCAATTGATCGCAGCGTGGACCTGCTGGCCGAGCGCTGGGCCGAACTGCCCGGGGAACAACCGGTGGTGCTGGTGGGCCACAGCATGGGTGGGCTGGTGATCCGGGATTTCGTCTCCCGGGTGCGCCATCCGGTGGAGGGGGAGCCCGCAGTGGAAGGCCCGCCGGTGCGCGGGACCATTCTCCTGGGCACGCCCAATCACGGCTCCGAGCTGGCACGCCTGCGGGTCTGGCTGGGCCTGCGGGAGCTCGTCGCCCAAACCCAGGAAGAGGACTTCAGCCCGTTCGCGCCCCTGCGCAGCGGGACCGGTGCGGCCAAGATCGATCTGCGCCCCGGCAGCCAGTTCCTGACCAAACTCAATGAGCGGCCCTGGCCGGAGGGGATACCCCTGAGGCTGATCGGCGGCATGCTCGGCGAGCCCGACCCGGACCTGCTGGATGCCGTGGGCGGGATCGCCGCGGAACTGGGTACGCAAGAGATGCCCCGGCAGTTTGAGCACTGGTGGCGGAAATTGGGCGAAGGAGTGGGGGATGGCGTGGTGCCGGTATCGTCCCTGAGCCTGGCAGACGCCCCGCCTCCGACCCTGGTGCCGGCGTCGCATCGCGGCATGCTGGTACGCTCGTCTTCGGACGAGGAACGCCCTCCGGCCATCCCGCATGTGCTGGATATTCTGGCGGAGTGGGAACATCCATGAGGCCCCGGCATTGCGAGGCCGCAGGCCTTAGGCAATCTCCGGGCCCGGAGACTGCCGCCTTGCTGCGCGTCTCGCAGTGACGCTGTTCCTCACCCGTTCCTGCGTGGCACAGCGGGACTTTTCAACGCCCCATGCTGTAGAACTCCAAGTTGGGTTGCATGGAGGCCATGTTGGCCAGGCGGTTGCTCATGGCGAAGAACGCGGCCACGGCGCCGATGTCCCAGATGTCGTCATCGCTGAAACCGTGCTCGCGCAGGGCCCGGAAATCGGCTTCCTCGATCTCTGCGGAATGCAGGGCGACTTTCATGGCGTAATCCAGCATGGCCCGCTGGCGCGGTGTGATGTCCGCCTTGCGGTGGTTGATGGCCACCTGGTCCGCGAGCAGCGGGTCTTTGGCGCGAATGCGCAGGATGGCGCCGTGGGACACCACGCAGTAAAGGCACTGATTGGCGGCAGATGTGGCCACCACGATCATCTCCCGCTCCGCCTTGGTTAGACCGCTGTCCGACTCCATGAGCGCATCGTGGTAGGCCATGAAGGCCCGGCATTGGTCCGGCCGGTGGGCCTGCGCTAGGAACACGTTGGGCACGAAGCCGGTTTTCTCCTGCAGCGCCAGGACGTGCCCGCGGATGTCCTCGGGAAGGTCGTCCACGTTCACCACGGGGAACCGGCTGATGGGCTGTTTCCTCATAGGCTTACTCCTTGTGGAGGGGTTGGGCGGCGGGCCTGCTCCGGGTCACCCAGGCGCTCCATGATTTCATCCACCGCCCGCTGCATCTGCACGTCCCGGTCAGTGACTTCGTCGTCCGGGCGCTGCTCCACGAGCAGGTCCGGCTGTGTACCATGGTGCTCCATATCGCTGCCCTCCGGAAGGTACCAGCCGCGGGAAGGGGAGTCGCCTCTTGCGGGCATTCGTGCGCCGTGGGCGCATCGACGCGCAGACCTGATCGACCACCTCCCCAAACCGGGTCGGGAGGGGCGCACCCAGAGCATCCGCTCGCCGCTGGAGTTGATCGGCCGCATCCGCCGCACTGGCCCCGCCGCCCAGACAACATCGCCATTGGTACGACGGCGTGCTCGCCCCGAACTCGCCCCAACGCCCAGCGCTCACCGCCCTGGCGCCCGAGGCCGTGGTCCCGGCACCGGCATCGAATCCGGCGGTGGAGACAGCAGCGGAGACTCCGCCCGAGACGATCCGGCGGTCCCCCGCCCGCTACCTCTGGGTCAGGCTGCTCGCGCGCATCGACGAGGCGTCTCCCCTGACGGGCCCGCAGTGCGGGGCCGAGAGGCCGATCATTGCCTTCATCACCGAGGCGATGCCTGTGCGCGCCACCGCTGGAGTCCATCGGGGAAACCGCCAACCCGCCCCGTATCCCCCAAACGCGGGGACCGCGGGAATGGCCTGAGCGGGGCGTTTGCCAGTGCCGGGAATGCCCTGGCGAGAGCATCCAAATCCGCCGGTGGGGTGGCCGCAGCGTCCATGTCATCGGGCGCCACGCCGGGCTGCTGCCAGTGGTAGCCGGCGAGGCCAGCCAGCAGCAGTGCAACCACAAAGGCAGCGAGCGCTGCTGGACGCCAACCGGACAAGGCATGCCTCCAGGCAACCATTATCCATACCCGTCGTTTTGCCTGTGCTCTACCAGTGGTACCAGACACGCGTGATGTTGCAGTAAGCCCGGGGGTCTTGCGGCGGCGGCTTCAGCGGGCTATCGCCCCAACGGTGCAGCTTGCCCCGGCGGCAGCCCGGGAGGTCTCGTGCCAGACGTTTACGACCAAGCGCACCGTCACCCGTCGCGTAAGCAGTCGTTGAGCTGCCCGGTGCCGGCGGGGACGGCGTGCCTGAACGCCTCGAACGCGCGCTCCCACCAACGCAGCCTTGTACGCCGGAACTTGGCGAGCAATGGGCAGACCCGCAAATTCCCGAATGGGGACGACGCGTCACCCGTGCGAGCTACCCGTTACTTGTGCGCCGGCGATAGACGACGCCAATAAGGCCCAACAGGCCGGACCCGAGCAGGGCCAACGTCGCCGGATTGGGCACCTCGGCGATCACATCGACATTCGTGACGTCTCCAAAGCTATCGTCACCTGCACTGTCTGTATAAAGCACGTTGAGACCGAGAATGTCGAGCAAACTGCCGTTCCCTGCAATGTCTGTAGAAAGCACGTCGCGGCCGATACTGTCGGGCAAACTGCCGTTCCCTGCGAGATAATCCATGCCTTCGAAGAGGCCATGGGAAAATATCACAGCCGGATACTCTGGAAAGTCGCCATCATCCTCCATGGTGAACGCATCCCCCGCAATCGTGATGTCGAAGCTCAGCAGCTCACCGTTTTCTGAACCATCCGGCGTAAAGGTTTCGGTACCCACCCTGGTGAAGGCGTCCCCGTCAATGGAGAATGTGCCAGAAAATGCATTGCCAATCAGGGGGCCTTCGTCAAAGTCAATATCAAAGCCGTAAACGATCGGTACGGCGTGAGCCACCTGTGAGGCGCCAATGCCCAATGCCATCCCGAGGGCCATCGCCAAAGAAAGCCCTGTGCCCGTTGACTTTTTCATGGACTTCTCCACTTTGGTTTCCAGTGCCGTCAACCCGACGAATTTATCAGGAAGACCAGAATCAGCTCGGCGTGACCCTCCGAAGCTCCGTACAAGCAATGATGCAAGGACAAAAACCGTACAAAGGAAAGATCGCGCGTCGGGTAAGACGCTACCGCCGTTCCGGCAGTCGTTCAACAACTTCGGACCGGGAGCGCCCATTGGGATGGGGACGCGATGTTCTACGGGAGCGTCTTCGCGCGTAATGGCGGCGAGCCCACCTTCGTGATGATGACGACCCCCAGAGGGGAGACGCTCACTTTTTTTTGGGGAAGGAAGAACTCCCGGCCCAGGTCGTTCCGGATCGGTGAGAGCGAGTTCCGAGAATCGACCGCATTCCTTTCTTCGCTCCGTCCTATTGCGTGCGCCGGCCGCGGTTAGCCTCCTCACAGCGTCCGTCGCGCGAGCGCTACCGACAGGCTGCCGAAGAGGCGGTCACTGCGCCCGAAAGGAGGCTTCCACCGTGACCGTTTCCATCCCGTCCAGGCCTCCCGCTGCCGAGAAAGCCAACTCCCCCGCGAGTTCGTTCTCCGAGGAGCCGGTAATCGTGAGCGTGCCGCTTTCGCTGAAGAAGAATCCGCCCCCTTCGGTGAGGAACACCACGCCCCAGAACCCGGCGGATTCGAGCAAGACTGACTGAAAGCCCACGACGGGATAGCTTCCGGGAGATGGCCGTCCCGCCTCGCCGCGGTTGAGGCTAATACCGTCGGGGCCGAGCGCGCCCAGGGTTAGGCCGAATCCACCCTCTTCCTCTGAGGAGCCGAACGAGGCCACGCCTTCGAGGACGGTAGTCACCGCGCCGGTGATCTCTGCGCGGAAGGTGCCGGGGCTGAGACCCTGCGCAGGTGATCCGCCGTTGGGCTCATCGCGCTCGACGGTCGTGCCGTTGGGCTCATCGCGCTCGACGGTCGTTAGAGGCACGCCAAATACACCGCTGATTACGGTGACCTCATTGCCTGTCGGCTCGGCGGTCTCCTGGTGGTAACCGACACCGACGAATTCGAATGTTCCCGCCACTCGAGTGGCCGAGACGTCCGTTACGGTGATCTGCCCGATGTCATGACTCAGGAACGACTCCTGGGCGGTCGGTGAAGCGACGTACCAGCCGCCTACTCCGATGAACTCGAAGGGTGGATCCGCCAGTTCGACCTCACCCACCTCGAGCGGGACGATGAGTCCGAGGTGGGCGCCGTTCGCCTCGAGACCGCCGAATGCGTAGGCGTTCACGGGAGCAAGATCGATTTCGGCTGGAAACACGGTTACGGCACAGAACTCCTCCCCGTCCACTTGGGCCACAAGGGTAGCCTCTCCCCCTGGTTCACAGGTTGCCGGCACTCCTGGGCCTTCGCCCGGATCTTCGGGGGCCGCCGGCAAGGGCGCGTTGCCGATATACGCAAGCACGAAATCCTCGAAGCCCACCGATTCGCGGGCCAAGGCCTCGGCGAAGCGTTCCAACAGCCCGTCGTGAGGATCGCCCGAAACGGCCTCGAACTCATGGGAAAACACGTCAAACCCGGCGGGCAGCCTGTAGCCTGCGCCGATCAGGTCAGTGAGGAACTCCTCGTTGGCGTTCTGCACGGCGGCGGCCAAGCCGGTAGGCCTCGGCGCATCGGAGTGAAACAGATCATCCACATTGGTGACGCCGGAATTAACCACAGCGGCGCGCGCCACGACCAGCGTCGTGAACGGCGTAATGTTGGTTCGACCGCCGCTGCCGGCGAAGCTATAGAGGGTTACATCGGGCACTCCACCGGACGCCCGTATGATGCAAGGCAGGGCTTCCTCCGGCACGTCAACGCTCCACAGCCCTGTCGTATTGGTCGAGGTTCCAAAGTCACCGCCATTGCAGCGCAGGCTCACGGTTGCGCCGGCCACAGGCTCACCGACGGCCGCCACCCCATGCAGGGATTCAGCAATGCCTTCGATGCCGCCATCGTTGCTCGATGACCCAAAGCACGCGGTCAGCAATGCGAGCAGCGGCAATGCGAGCACTGACAGAAGGTTCTTGTGCTTGTTCATTGAGTTCCTCTCCAGACGCAGACCAGGCCCTATCGAATTCAGGGCAGAATTGCCAGTCGGAGACCGTCGCAGTGCACGTGTTCAGTAGTGCGGCGGCAGCAAGTGCAGCCTTGGACGATTCGCGCAGAACGCGATTGGCCGCCAAGCTGTGCCTTCTTGAGTATAGGAGTGTCTAGGAAGGATAACCCGCCCTTCTTGTCCGCCGCCGAAGTGCCTCAGATCAGCGTTCCGGCACCAAATTCCACTTCGGTAGCGGGGTCGCGGGTGCGCTTGTCTCCACACGCCGGCAATGAGGCCAGTCGCCAGCGTTGCCGCGCCGCTGGCGTCGCGCGGCCCGGTTTAAGGAATCGTTGGAGACTCCGGTCCGTTGAACACTCCGTGCTGGGGCGTGCCCGACATGGCGATCGCCTTGGGCCTCTGGCTCGGCAGCGTTCGCATTGAGGTCGGTGAGAATCTTCTCGATCACCGCGGGATCCTCGATAAACGCGATTATCCGCACCGCCCCGCCGCAAATTCGGCAAGTCTCGATGTCGATACCCAAAACCCGCCTCAGACCTTGCGCCCAAGTCAGTGCGGCGCGAGGGTTCGGCTGGTGTCGGCTCCTGCGGATCCGCCCTGGTGCCCGGCTGACCCCCTGTCCCGCTTGGCCAGTGTGACGCGCGATCGCTGTTAGCTGGTGGGCGCGAATACTCCATGGAAGCGGGTCAGGTTGACACGGGGTTTGGGCACCAGGGCTGCCAGGCGGGCGATGAAGTCGAGGGGTTTGAAGATGACGTGGCTCGTGGCGTCGCGGTAAGGCGTCATTAAGCTGGTCGCGGACGTTGCCGTTCCAAGTGAGTCCAGGCGGTTTGCCGTGATTGCTCGTCGGCTGGTGTACCGGCACAGCCGTTCGAGTAAACCAGTTTGCGGCACCGGGTTTCTGAACCCCTATCCAGTGCCCTCCCCCTGGATCATGGTGGATCAGGCAGTCTCGCAATCCTTGAGAGGCGGTTCGTTTCGGCGGCTGGCAGTCTCTTCTCATCGGTGTCGACACATGGCTCTGCTTCAACGCTAACCTAGATTGACCCACCGTTAGCCAACAAATCGGACCCACCACGGCCTTCGGTGCGATCGGCGCTAACGCAACTGCCCCTCCTGTTTTACCCGGTGCTGGCCGCCGCAGTGCGAGCCGCTACAGCACACTGCCGATGATCTCCGCGATGATGATCGGTGGCCGTGATGATGCAAGCGCGTCAGTGCCAATGCTGCGGCGGGGTGTTTCGGCCGCGGGCGCAAGATCCCACCCCGAGCTACTGCTCCGAGGCGAGCTGCCAGCGGGCGCGCAAGCGCCGCTGGCAGCGGCGTAAGCGCTGCGAGGATGCCGACTATCGGGCCAACGAGCGCGCGGCGCAGCGGCGGTGGGTGGAGTCGCACCCGCGCGGTACTGGCGGTGTGGCGAGCACGACGCCCGGCGCCGCGGTGGCGGCGCAGCGGGGCGCGCATTGGTGCTTAAAAAAGGGCACGCGTCACAGGGAACAACCTCTTTGTGATCAGCGCTGTAGCGAGTGGATGAGGGGCGCGGGCGGTGCTAGCAAAGAGTCTTCGCGCCGGGTCGCCGACGCGCTGTCGCGCAGCAAACAGGTGGCACAATGAAGCGGCGCGCGAGGGGCGAGGCCATTTCTTCGCCGGTATGCGAGCACCCGTCAAAGAGGATAAAACGAGCCAGCTGGACCCTTTAACCAAGCATGGGACTGCGCGTCTCGGCCACGGTGGGGCCTTTCTCTCTGTCGGCTTGAGCGAGGGAGCCTGTTTGCGACGGCTGTCGTGTGCCAGCACTGCCCGGCACAGAAAACCGGGGGTGTCGCTGGTTTGCAGCACCCCAGGTGCGGCAGTATTCTCATTGGATGACGCACCTTGCCGACAGGCCGCACAACGACACCGAGACCTGACACACTATTACTGAGACGGTCAGTCAGTTCGCACCAACTTGAGGAGAAGACGCATGAACCACATCGCTCGGACAATCGGGTTGGGAATGGCGCTGTCGCTGGGTATTACGTCTCAGGCGATGGCAGATAATCTGCGCCTGGGTGCCCTGGTCCCCCTCACCGGAGATCTGCAGGCCTATGGCGAGACGACCCGGAACGGCATCCAGCTCGCGGTCGATGAGATCAATGCCGCCGGTGGCGTGCTAGGTGAGCCGATCGAGGTCTCTACTGGCGATACCCAGACGAGCCCGCAGGCCGGGGTGGATGCCGCGCAGCGGCTTGCCACCGTGGCCGGTGTCCACGCATTCGTCGGCGCCCTCTCCAGCGGTGTCACCATTCCGGTCGCCCAGAGCGTGAGCCGGCAGGAGGGCGTGCCGCAGATCAGCGGCGCATCCACCTCCCCGGTCATTACGACCCTGGACGACGACGATTACCTGTTCCGCACCGTGCCGTCGGACGCCTTCCAGGGCATTGCGCTTGCGGAGATCGCCCGCGAGGCGGACTACGAGAGCCTTTCGGTTCTCTACATCAACAACGACTACGGCGTTGGGCTGGCCGAGGCGTTCGAGGCGGCGTTTACCGAGCGCGGTGGCACGGTGAGCCAGATGGCAGCCTACGAGCCGGGGCAGGCCTCCTATCGTGGCGAGCTACGGCGGGTCAGCCGTGGAGACACGCAAGGCCTGGTACTGATCGGCTACCCCGAGAATGGCCGTACGATTCTGCGACAGGCCGTGGAAGGCGGCATGTTCGAGAACTTCGTGTTCACGGATGGACTGCGGGCGCCGGATCTTATCGATGCGATCGGGCCGGAATTCTTGAATGGCACCATCGGTTCCTCCCCGCAGGCGATGGAGGATCTGCCTGGTGCCCAGCATTTCCGTGCAGCGTACGCCGAGGCATACGGCGAGGTGCCGCCCCAGCCGTTCATGGATACCGCCTACGATGCCGTGTACCTGATCGCGCTTGCCGCGCAGCAAGCCGGCAGCCTGGATCGGGATGCCATCCGCGACAACCTCCGCTCCGTCGCCAATCCGCCCGGCGAGGAAGTCTATCCCGGTGAGTGGGAGAAGGCCCTGGAGCTACTCGCAAACGGCGAGGAGATCAACTATGAAGGCGCCTCCGGCAGCGTCGACCTGGACGAGCATGGCGACGTGCCCGGCACCTTTGCGCACTGGCACATCGAGGACGGCGAGATCCGCGACGTGCGGGTGTTCGCACCGGAAGAATAGTCCCGTATCGGTTCCTGATGGCTTCGGCCCCGCGGCCTGGGGCGGAGCCATCACTGCTGTCGAGCCCTCTCCCGCCTGGTCGTGGCAATGGCCTGCGGCGCTCGCTCCGGCAGCAACCCTTCCGGTCGCGCGATCAGGATCACCTGCAGCAACACGCCAATGAGGATGACGCGCAGCGGCCCGGCATAGCCGCCGTAGCCTTCCGGCAGGCTGGCGCTCATCACAAACTCGCTACCCGACCAGATGGTCCAGATCACCACGGCACCGACCAGGGCGCCCAGGTTGTTGCCGCTGCCTCCGGCGATGAGCATGACCCAGACCAGGAAGGTCCCGTAGAGCGGCAGGAACGCCTCGGGGCTCAGGAACCCGAAGTAGTGGGCGTACAGGGCCCCGCCCAGCCCCATGATCGCCGATCCCACCACGAACGCTTCCAGGCGGAAGCGACCGATGTTCTTGCCGGCGGCTTCCGTCGCCGGCTCGTTCTCGCGAATGGCCCGCAGGACGCGCCCCCAGGGGGATTGCCGCGCTCGCTCCACCAGGAAATAGACACCGGCAAGAAAGGCGGCGACCACGATCAGCGACCCCATGGCGGAACTCAGGCCGAGGGCCTGAAAGAAATCACTGAAAGGCCGATCGATACCGGACATGCCGCGCACGCCGTTGGTCAGCCAGCTCTCGTTTGCGATGATGAGCCGCAGGGTCTCGGCGATGCCGATCGTGGCGATGGCCAGATAGTCTGTGCGCAGCCGTGCGGTAATCCAGCCGATGAGAAGGCCCACCAGCGCCGAGACGATCACCGCTCCCAGTACGCCGACCAGAAATGGCTGGCCGAATCCGCCCAGATGCCACGGGCTTTCCGGCGTGGTCAGGATGGCACTGGTATAGGCGCCAACGGCAAAGAAGCCAGCGATACCGATATTGAACTGCCCGGTGAAGCCCCATTGCATATTGAGGCCCAGGGCGAGAATGCCGTAGATGCCCACGAAGGTGAAAAACGAGACCAGGTACGCCGCAATGCCGGAGAGTTCCATTACCACGCCCCCTTGAATATGCCGTGCGGGCGGGCGATGAGTACCGCCACCATGATGAGAAAGGCCACCGCCGGTTTGTAGGACGGCTCCAGAAACAGAGTCGAGATCTCCATGGCGAGCCCGATGAGCATGCCCCCGGCGATGGCGCCGTAGGGTCGCCCGATGCCGCCGACGATGGCCGCGGCGAACACGGGCAGAAGAATGTTCCAGCCCATGGTGGGTGTCAGCCGTGAATCCAGTCCCAGGAGCACCCCGGCGCCGGCGGCCAGGGCGCCGCCGAGCAGCCACGTGATCATGATGATCCTCTCGGCCGGAATTCCCGTGATCAGGGCGAGATCCATGTTATCGGACATGGCGCGCATGGCCTTACCGACGCGCGTGCGCGTGAGAAACAAGTGCAGCAGCGTGACGATGATCAGCGCCGCCAGGAAAATCCAGACATGGTTGGGGATGATCGCCAGTTCCCACACCAGCCACGGTCGCTGGATGCCGCCCGGGAAACTGAACACGTGTGGTCCCCAGATGATCTGCACGAAGCTGCGGAGAATCAGGCCGATGCCGAACGAGGAGATCAACAGGATCACCGGCTGTCTCCGGCGAATGCGCTTGTAGACCGTCTGGTCGATAAGCACGGCGATGATGGCCGCGCCGGCCATGCCCGCGGGCAACGCGAACCAGAAGGGCGCGTTGGTCATCATCAGGAAGCCCAGCCCGGTGTAGGCGCCGACAGTGATCAGGTCGCCGTGGGCGAAATGGGCGAAGCGCAGAATCCCGAAGATCATGGACACACCGATGGCGCCCAGCGTCAGGATGCTGCCGAGCACGATGCCGTAGATGCTCAGCTGCAGGAGCTCGACGAGGATATACACGCCGGTCAGCCCCCCAGAAACATCTCGGCCACCTCACGATTCGCCAGCAGGTTCGCACCGGTGTCCTCGAACCGGTTGGCCCCCGTGGCGAGCACGTAGCCGCGGTCGGCGATGGCAAGCGCCTGTTTGGCGTTCTGCTCCACCATGACCACACCTATGCCGAGGTTTCGGATCCCCCGGATGCGCTCGAAGGTCTCGTCGATGAGTTTCGGGGACAACCCTGCCGTGGGCTCGTCGAGCATGAGCAGTTTCGGATCGATCATGAGCGCTCGCCCAATGGCGACCATCTGCCGTTCGCCGCCGGACATGAGTCCCGCTTCCTGCCGACGACGCTCGCGCAGGCGTGGAAACACGGAGAACACCTTCTCCAGGCGCGGCCGGATGTTGCCGCGCAGCGCGTAGGCACCCATCTCCAGGTTTTCCTGCACGGTGAGCGACGGGAAGATGTTGTACTCCTGGGGAACGTAGGCGATCCCGCGACTGACCATCTGCTCGGGGCGCGTGTTGGTGATGGGCTTGCCCTGGTACAGGACCTCCCCCTCCCGGACGTGCAACAGGCCGAAGACCGCCTTCATCAGCGTCGACTTGCCTGCACCGTTGGCACCGACGATGACGACGATTTCGTCGTTGTCGACCCGGATACTGGCGCCATGGAGAATGTCGGCCCCGCCGTAGCCGCCATGGATGTTGTTCGCTTCCAGCAGCCTCATTGCGCCTGACCCATCCTGGCTCCGCCACCCCCGAAGTAAGCCTCGCGGACCTCTTCGTTCGCGCGGATTTCCGACATGGGGCCCGAGGCAATCAGCGCGCCGTTAGTCATGACGTATACCGGATCACAGAGCCTGGCGATCAGATCCATGTCATGCTCGATCAGACAGAACGTATACCCGCGCTCCCGATTGAGCCGCTGAATCGCCTCGGAGATATGAGCGAGCAGCGTCCGGTTGACGCCGGCGCCAGGCTCGTCGAGCAGCACCGCACGGGCATCCGTCATCATGGTCCGCCCGAGGTCCAGGAGCTTTTTCTGGCCGCCGGAGAGGTTGGCCGCACGCTCGTCTGCGAGGTGGTCAATGGAGAGAAAATCCAGAACGTCGTCCACCTTCTCCCGGATGTCGCGCTCCTGCCTGCGCACCCGCCGCCAAAGGAACCAGCTCTGCAGCAGATTCTCGCCCGCTTGCCCCGGCGGGACTACCATGAGGTTTTCACGGACAGTCATGCGCGCCAGCTCGTGCGGGATCTGGAAGGTGCGCACCAGCCCCAGGTGAAACAGCTCATAGGGCCGGCGTCCGGTGATGTCCTTGCCGTCGAGGTAGATACGACCGCGGTCAGGACGGAGCAGCCCGGCGACGATGTTGAACAGCGTGCTCTTGCCGGCTCCGTTGGGACCGATCAGACCCGTGATGCTGCCGGGTGCAACCTCCAGGGAGACGTCGCGCACCGCTTGCAGGCCACCGAAGGCCTTGGAGACACGTTCGATTCTGATCACGCGCCCACCCTCTCGCGTGGGATTTATCTGAGAGAAATTTGGTGGATTGTACTGACCCACCCCGCCAGTGCAATCCGGGGCCGGCTTCAGGGACAGAGCAACCAAGCGCCAGCACAGGGGCGTGCTCGCGCTCGGCCGGGCGGGAGCTTGGGATCAGGCGGCGCGCCGGAGCCCGCGTCCGGACGCCTGCCTCCGTGCTCGGTCACGCCACTTGCACTCACGACCCCGCTGCCACCAGCGCCTTGTCGATATCGGCCAGTATGTCATCGATGTGCTCCAGGCCCACGGACAGGCGCACCATGTCGCGGGTCGCACCGGGCCGCTCCCGTTCCTCAGTGAGATTACGTCGAGGAGACGTAACCCGAATTCGGCTATTCGGAGCTATGGGCGAGCGTACCTATCTGTTTTTCTGAGTATCGACCTTCAAAGGTTGGCACTACAAGCGCAAATGACCGTTCGGCGCGCTACAATAATAGATAATAAACAGCAAGTTACCGCACCGCAACAAGGCGAAATTGGAAGAATTCAGCGTCGAATAGCGGAAGTCGGGCTAGGTCTGCCCATTACCCACATTTGGGGCTGAACAAACGCGTAATCGCTCGCTACTGTGCCCGGTATGCAGGCACAGAGCCAGATCAAGCGGACGTTGAGCGAACCGGCGAGCATCGCGCGCGTGCACGCGCTGATGCGCGAGGCCCCCGAGGCGCACCGCACCGCACTGGCCGATGGCGTGTGTGCCGAG
>NZ_SKOG01000127.1 GCF_007120195.1 Aquisalimonas sp. | reverse complement strand
TTCATGGCGATGATGCGCCGATTCTGTGTCAATGGTCGTGTTCGCGTTCGTAAATCCGCTCGAGCAGGTCCGGGGCATCGAAGTGGCGGCGCCCCACGAACGCGGTGGCATGGCGGTGGTACTGGCGCTGGGTACCCGCCTGAGGCACCCCCGAGACCCAGAATAACCAGCGTTCCCGGCGCTCGCTCCCGGCGATCAGGCCGTCGGGCTGGAACAGGCTGCGCCGCTGCCCCGTGTTCACGACGGGCACGCTGCGCAGGCGATCATAATCGGCAAAGACGTAGGCCTCGCCCCCGTCTGGCACCTGCGCAAAGGCAAGATGGGTGACATAGTGCGTGCCGTCCTCGAGCCTAACCCGCAGGCGTTCGCCCGATTGCGGCGCCTGCGGTCCCGGCAGGACCAAGGGTGGTTCGGCGTAATCGGGGGATTCCCTGGGGGATAGCCCCTGGACGGGGTAATGCTGGTGGTAACAACCGCAGTTGTGCACGCTCTCCACCAGCAGCACATCGCCCTCGCCGTCCAGAGTAAACCGGAGGTTCAATCCGTCCAGGCGACCGCCGAGGAGATCGAACCAATGGTCCAGCGGGCGCTCCGTGAACCACCAGACATAGTTCAGCTGGATGAGCGTCTCGTCTCCATAGCGCGTCGCCGTGGCGTAGGTGTAGACGGTGGGTTGCGTGGTATCTACAGTCGGCAACCCGTCCTCGACGAGGAACGGAGCGCCGATGCGGTTGTAGGCTGCGTCGGCTTCAACCTCAATTACCGGTGCGAACTGCTCGAACACCTGTTGCCACTGCGAGGACGAGAGCTCCGGCCATCCCAGGGCGTTCGTCGACGCATCCGCCAGCAGTGCCCCCGCCGCCTCGTGGTGCGTTCCCGCGGACGGCGGCCGGTAACGCCGGGCCGGTTCGTTGTCACCAGTCTCGTTGTCAAAGCTCTCCCGCACCCCGCTTTGCCACACGGCAACACCCGAGCGGATAAACCAGCGGCTGATCGGGTACACGCCGACCGCACGCTGCCAGGTCACGTACTCGTCCGGCACCGTCAGTGCGTCCGCGGCCTCCCGCCACGGCCCATGATCGGCATCCAGCGCGTCGGCCTCGCGCAACAGCGCCCCGCAATGCGCGATGGCCTCCTGCGCGTGGGCGACCGTCTCCGGCATGGGCAGGCCATCGACGGCGCCGGCGTCCAGGTGCCGCAGCTCAAGGGATCGCGCCGCGCGATCCGTCTCCTGCGCCGTGTCGAGCCATGCCCCACGCACTGCCGCGTCGCCCAGCTGCTCGTGGAAACTGTTGAGGAAGCGCGTCGCGCGCAGATACGGAAAGGCCTCCGGGGGTTCGCCAATGCCGTCGCGTACGCCGGCGCTTGCGACCTGCGCGTCCAGTTCGTGGAAGAACGCCCGGCAGGCGGCCTCGGGCCCATCGTCGGGGTCGGGCACGTCTGGCATGCTGGCGCAACCCGCCAGAAACACGCCCGCGCCCAGTAGCACGGCCCAATGGGCCGGGCGCGGGCGCCGACATCCGCGCGCCGGCCCAGACGAGCCCGGGGCGCCATACATCCCCTGCTCGGGCGCGTTATCATGGCATGGCGCCGGCGCGGGATCCCGCGTCTGCGTACCTGTACGGGCGAGTGGAGGAACCATGAGCGATCTCCCGCATCTGAACGAAACCGGCGAAGTTCATATCGTTAATGTGGGCGGGAAAGACGCCACGCAGCGCATCGCCGTCGCCGAGGGGCGCATCCTGATGGCCGCCGACACGCTCGCCGCCGTCCGCGAGCAGCGCATCAAGAAGGGTGATGTGCTGGCGGTCGCCCGCGTGGCGGGCCTGATGGCCGCCAAGAGGACGTGGGAAACGGTCCCGCTGTGTCACCCCATTCAGCTTACCCATGCGGAGGTTACGTTGGAACCGCTCGACGACTGCAGTGGTATTCATTGCACCGGGCGCACCGAGACCGTGGAGCGCACGGGCGTGGAAATGGAGGCGCTCAACGCGGTGCAGGCGGCGCTGCTGACCGTCTATGACATGTGTAAGGGCATGGATCGGGGAATGGAGATTACCGGCGTGCGATTGCTGCATAAGAGTGGCGGCCGGTCTGGGAGGTGGGAGCGTGGAGCCGAATCGTAATGGAACGCCTGCGGCGCTGTATCATCGACGGCGTGCAGCCATGCCATGGCACTGGTTCGGATCGAAGGGCGTAGCGTGCATTAGCGCCAGCGTAATGCACCGTCCGAAGAATCGCGCCAAAGGCGCACAGCCGTAACACGATTCGTGCGCCTTCGGCGCCCTGTTATCGACGGCGGGTTACGCTGCGCTAACCCGCCCTACGGGGTGGAGTCCTGCCATGGCACCGAGGCGTGATCCACCGCCAACCCCACCGCACCACCACGCGCCCGTTTTTGATCTTTTATGCCTCGGTCAGCTGATTCGTCTTCGCCGCGAAGATGAAGTCGTTCTCGTGCAGGCCGCCGATTTTGTGCGTCCAGATCTCGACGATGGCATAGCCATAGCCGAACGTGATATCGGGATGATGATCCTCGGATTCGGCCAATTCTCCGACCCGGTCAACGAAAGCATTGGCCTGGGCAAAGTTCTTGAATTTGAACTTCCGTTGCAAGCGCGTGGCGTCATGGGTCAGCTCCCAGCCAGGGACCTGCTGCAGGAATTCCTCCGCCCGTTGCCGCTCCATGGGCTCAACCCCGCCTTGGCAGGGTGTGCACTTTTGTTCCGTGAGGCTCATGGTTACTCCCCCGTTGCCGTGCAACGTTTCGTGGGACTGGATTTGAGTGAAGCCATATCATACCCTGCGGGCAACACGAGCGGCTTTCAAGGGTGCGGGGCTTGATTCCACTGGCGCGAACGACCCACCCCGCCGGACTGTCCACGGTATCCGTCAACGATCGTCTCCAGGGCCAATAATGAACGAACAAACCCTAACCCAGCCCCGCGGTACTGTCGCCCTCTTCGCCACCTGCCTGGTGGATCTGTTCCGGCCCTCGGTTGGCTTCGCGTCGGCGCAACTGCTTGAGCAGGCGGGCTATGCCGTTGACGTCCCCGAGGCGCAGACCTGCTGTGGACAGCCGGCGTACAACAGTGGTGACCGCAAGCATGCCAAGGCCATCGCCAAGCAGGTCATCGAATCTTTTCGCGGCTATGACTATGTCGTCGTACCGTCCGGATCCTGTGGCGGCACCATCACCACGCACTATCCCGACCTGCTGCGGGATGAGGCGAGCTGGGCACAAGCGGCGCGGGAACTCGCGGGCCGAACCTGGGAGCTGACCCGATTTCTGGTCGAGGTCGCCCATGTGGAGATTTCCGGCGTACAGCTCGACGGCGTGACCACTTATCACGACTCCTGCGCCGGCCTGCGTGAGCTCGGCATCCGCACACAGCCGCGCCAGCTCCTGGCCGGCGTCGAGGGGCTGGAACTGCGGGAAATGGCGGATACGGATGTCTGCTGTGGGTTCGGCGGCACGTTCTGTGTCAAGTATCCGGAGATCTCCGAACGCCTGGTGTCCGACAAGGTGAGCAACATCGAGGCCACGCGCGCCGACCTGGTGTTGGCGGGGGACCTCGGCTGCCTGTTCAACATCGCCGGGCGACTCAAACGCATGGACAAACCCGTGCGTGCCTATCATATCGCCGAAGTCCTGGCCGGCACCGCCCGCACTGTAACAGCCATTGGCGAGGGGGAGGCCTGATGGAGTCTCGAGCGCACCTGTTCAAGCCCTCCGCCCGGGAGGCCCTCGATAACCCGGATCTGCAACAGGCGCTCCGGCGCGTGCAGGCGGGCTTTGTGGGCAAGCGCAAGGCGTTGGTGGATCAATTTCCGGATTTCGAGGGGCTACGGGATCGCGGTCGCGCCATCAAGGACCATACCCTCGCCCACCTGGATGTCTATCTGGAACAGTTCGAAGCCCGGGTTACGGAGGCAGGCGGCCAAGTCCACTGGGCGGAGACCCAACAGGAAGCCCAACAGATTGTTGTCGATATCTGCCGCCAGGTGAGTGCCCGCATGGTCACCAAGGGCAAGACCATGGCTGGCGAGGAAGTGCAGCTGAACGAGGCGCTGGATGCCGCAGGGGTGGAGACCGTGGAGACGGACCTGGGGGAGTACATCATCCAGTTGGCCAAGGAGCCCCCAAGCCACATCATCGCACCGGCGATCCACAAGACCCGGCAGCAGATCACCGACCTCTTCAATGAGCACCACCACGGCACGTTCAATGACACATTGCGCGAGGTGCCGGACTTGGTGAACGAGGCACGAGGCATTTTGCGGGAGAAATTTCTCAGCGCCGATGTCGGCATTACCGGCGCCAACTGTCTCGTGGCCGAGACCGGCTCCATGTTTCTTGTCACCAACGAGGGCAATGGCGATCTCACCCATTCCCTGCCGCGCGTGCACGTGGCCATCGCCGGCATCGAGAAGCTGGTCCCCACCCTTGACGATGCCTCCACCGTATTGCGGCTGTTGGCGCGCAGCGCCACAGGGCAGGAAATGACGGCCTACACGACCATGGTCACCGGCCCGAGACGTGAGGCCGATACCGATGGACCGGATGCCTTTCATGTGGTCCTGATCGACAACGGGCGCACCCGCATGCTCGGAGGCCGGTTCCGGGAGATGCTGCGCTGCATTCGATGCGGCGCCTGCATGAATCACTGCCCTGTCTACGCCGCCATCGGCGGCCATGCTTACGGTTGGGTGTATCCGGGCCCCATGGGCTCGGTTCTGACACCGATGATCGTGGGCCTTGACAAGACCCGGGACCTGCCTAACGCCTGCACGTTGAACGGGCGCTGTCAGAGCGTGTGTCCGGTGAGGATCCCCCTGCCGGATCTACTGCGCGACCTGCGCGAGGCCCAGTACGACGAAAACCTCACGGGAAAACCCACCCGGTACGGGCTCGGCATCTGGGCCTGGTTCGCCCTGCGCCCGCGTCTATACGCCGCCCTCGCCCGGGTGGGGGTCGGGCTGCTCGGCCGCCTGGGCAGACGCCGAGGCCGATTCCGCCGCCTCCCTCTAGCTTCTGCGTGGACCGCCGGACGCGACCTTCCGGCGCCCCAAGGCCCCACCTTTCAGGCCGCCTGGCGCAACCGGCGGCGGGAGGAGTCGCGATGAGCTCGCCCCGTGAGCGTATCCTTGGCAAGATCCGCACGGCGCTCGCGCGGCAGACGGTGCCTACCGCTGCGGAGGCCAGTAGCTCCCGCCTCGCGACCTTGGGTGACGGCACACCCCAGCGGCCGGTTTGGACGGAGTCGAATCTGGAGCGGTTCACACGCTGTCTTGAGGCCGCATCCGGCACCTTGGTGCGCGTTCGGACCGTCGGGGAGATTGGCCAGGCCGTGGCCGAGTACCTGGCCGACAAACCCGCAGGTCAGCGCGTCCACGTCGCACCGAACCCGGCGCTGGAGGCAGTCGACTGGCCCGAGACGCTCACCGTTGAACAGGCGACGCACGGCCGCGATGCGCTGGTCGGTGTCAGCTTCGCAGAAGCCGGAGTTGCGGAGACCGGATCGCTGGCCGTGCTGTCCGGCCCGGACAACCCGACGACGCTGAGCTTTCTGCCCGATTACCATATTGTCGTGCTGCGGACCGCCGATGTGGTGCCCTACTTCGAGGATATCTGGGTACGCATGCGCGAGCGTCACGACTTCCCGCCACGCAGCTTCAATTTCATCACCGGGCCGTCGCGAACAGCGGATGTGGAGCAGACCCTGCAGCTCGGGGCACATGGGCCCAGGAGTCTGCATGTGGTGTTGCTGGAGGAAGCCCCGTAGGAGCAGACCCCACGGTATGCTTGAGGCGTAGTCGGTATTCACCATAGGCGTCAAGCACCGCGAGACAACCCCAGCAATTCTAATTAGGGCGCCGGTGCCATGGCGTGGCTGCACGCCGAACCCGTAGGGCGGGTTAACGCATCGTAACCCGCCGTCGATGATACAGCGCCGCAGGCGCACGACTCGTGTTGCGCTTGTGCGCCGTTGGCGCGATTTGTTTAACGGTGCATTACGCTGGCGCTAATGGCACCCTTCAATCGGCGCCGGTGCCGTCACAGGACTCCACCACGTACCCACCGCGGGAGTGACGGCCGGGAGCCAGCGCCAACGGAAGATTGGCAAAATTAGAACTGCTGAGACAACCCGCGCCCAACGCGCTGAACTCAACGCGGGGCGAGCGTTCCTCGCTCCAGATTCAAGAAAAGCCCGCCCCGTTGGTGCGGGCGGGCTTTTGGTTTCTCATGCTCTGGGGATATCCCCTAGGATGTTGCCAACCCCGGCCGCTTGCCCTTGTTAACGACCATGAAGCCGAGGCAGAACGCCAGCCACAGCAGAAACACCAGATACCAGATGTTTATGCCGCCAGCGATAATCGCCATACCAATAAACCCTGCTGCGAACACGTAGTACGTCATGGGGATCAGGGTCTTACGGATGATATCGCCTTCACGCCCGATCAGGCCAACGGTCGCGGACGCCGCCACAACGTTGTGCACGGTCACCATATTGCCGCCGGCACCGCCAACGGCCTGCAGGGCGACCACCAGCGAGGCACCGGCAGAGCCAAGTCCGATTTGCTCGGCCGTTGAGATCTGGAAGAAGGAGAACATCAGGTTACTGACTGTATTACTGCCGGCCAGGAACGCACCCAGGCCACCGATCAGTGGTGCAAAGACCGGCCACAGTCCACCGGCAAGTGCTGCCACCCCTTGCGCGACCATCTCCGGCATGCTGGCGATCTGCGCGGCCGCACCAAGGGCGACACCGGCCTCCACCGCCTCGCGTATCTGCACAACATCATCGTAGCCGCCCGGCGCCGAGTTGATGAACACTTGTACCATGGGAACCGCAAAAATCAGGGCCACACCCGCGGAAAGGATGGTTTGACCGGCGGTCTTCCAGGCGTTGAGGTAATTTCCGTGGTCCCACATGTGATGCAAGAAGTAGGTAATCACCGAGGCCACGAGAAGCACGAAGCCTGGCAGATACAGCGGCGTGGAACTGGCCGAGATCTCCGTGCCGAAGATGTTGGTCCAGGAGAATGCCACCGACTGCAATGCATTGACAACAGGGTCAATAGTGCGGGTGACCACCAGCAGGATCGCCACGATGACGTAGGGCGCCCAGGCCCGGGCCTGCGAGAGCTCATAGCCCTCTGCCCGCATCGGCTGGATATCATCCTGGAAACGGCTGATCCACTCGGGCTCCCACTTGCTCCGCTCCTCGAAGTGGAACGTGTCTTTCGGAATCAAGAACCCGGCACGCGCCGCCGGCACCACGATGGCAATGCCGATCAGGCCACCGATCAGCGCCGGAAATGCGGGGCCGAGCAGAGCCGCCACGGCATAGTACGGGATCACGAAGGCCAAGCCCGCGAACAGCGCGAATGGCCAAGCCCGCAACCCCTCCATGAAGGAGCGGTTCTTGCCAAAAAATCGGGTGAGCATGCCCACCATGATCAGCGGCACCAGGAAGCCCACGATCGAGTGAATCATGGCCACCTGCACGCCGATCTGGTGAACGAACTCGATATGGGTCAAGCCCGCGGCCTCGGTCATGCGCTCGGTGACGGTCTGACCTGCAAGCCCCTGGTTCACCCCAACCAGAATCGGCGTCCCCACGGCACCGAAGGAGACCGGTGTGGACTGAATGATCATTGCGGAGACCACAGCGGCCATCGCCGGAAAGCCCAGGGCCACCAGCAGTGGCGCAGCGATGGCTGCCGGGGTGCCGAAACCGGACGCTCCCTCGATTAGGCAGCCGAACAGCCAGGCCACGATAATGGCCTGCACACGCCGGTCAGGCGATATGTCGGCAAAGCCCTGTTGAATCGTCGCGATGGCACCGCTTTCCCGCAGCGTATAGAGCAGCAGGATCGCCCCGAAGACAATGAACAAGATGTTCAGTGCCACGACAATGCCGTTGATGGAGGCGGCCGCGACAACGGGCAGCTCGGTGCCCCATAAGCCCAGCGCGATAACCACGGCCACCGCATAGGCAAGCGGCATGGCGTACTTCGCCGGCCACCTCAAGACGACCAGGAAGAGCCCTACTGTCGCCAGCGGCAGCAAGGCCAGAAAAACGAGCACACCTAGATTCATTGCTCTCTCCCCCTGTGACTTTGGCTACGTTTGTGATTGAACTGGGCTGTCCCCCGACGGGTAAGATAGCCGTCAACATGCGGACCTTGTCCGAGTGCTGCATTTTTGGCCTAGTCAGTCTACTTGTCCCTTTACCCCCAGACATTAGCCCATAGCGGGCGAAAACCCCAGTGTCCTGTAACCGAGATTCGTTGTCTTCTGCTTGCCATTTTTCCGCGTACCCCTGTCCTGACAGACGCAGTGCACATCGGCAATGTCGCCCACTTGTGGGTCAGGACACAAGCGGCACTGCATCATAGGCGATTCATCCTGGCACCGGCTCAGACCACTTGGCGCAGGCGTCCCGACTTTGCCTTGCACCTGTAATCACCTACTATTG
>NZ_SKOG01000226.1 GCF_007120195.1 Aquisalimonas sp. | reverse complement strand
GCCTCGGAGTGCTGCGGCAGCGGTTGTGAACCCTGCGTGTTCGACTTGTACGAGGACGAACTCGAACGCTGGGAGGCGCGGGTGAAACGCCAATGGGCGCGATGGGCGCAGCGGCAGGACCCTAACCCGTAATCCAAGCTCTTGGTATCAGTGAGTCTCTTTACTTTCACCGCCGGATGAACCAACAGCGATGGATGCCGGGGTTGCGCTGAAAATCCGGGGGCGTGGACCACTCGCTGCAATCCTGCGCGCGTAGCCCGCCTAAGGCGGCCTCATCCAGGCGGAATCGGCGCCGGTTGCTGGAGAAGATCAGCACCCCGTGCTCGCTAAGCAGCCGCGCGGCAAGGGCGATCAGTTGCGCATAATCCCGCTGGATGTCAAGCGTCTCCTGCATCCGCTTCGAGTTGGAGAAACTGGGCGGATCCAGCAGGATTAGGTCGTAGTCCTGCCCGCCGCTGTGCACGGCCTCTCGCAGCCACTTTAGGCAATCGGCACGCACCAGCCGGTGCGCGCGCCCCTGCGCGTAGCCGTTCGCTTCCAGGTTGCGCCGGGTCCAGTCTACGTAGGTGGTGGACAGATCCACGCTGGTGGTCGCCAGGGCGCCCCCACGCGCGGCATGCACCGTGGCCACCCCGGTGTAGGCAAACAGATTGAGGAACGTGGCGCCGGCCGCATTGGCGGCGATCCACTCGCGCACCGGGCGGTGATCCAGGAACAACCCTGTATCCAGATAATCGGTGAAGTTCACAAGCACGCGCGCACCGTGCTCCATCACGGTGTAAAGCCGCCCGGACTCGCCCTGGCGCTGATACTGGGTGGGCCCTCTCTGGCGCTGGCGCACCTTGAAGGCCACCTGCTGCGCCGAGACACCAGTGGCGTCCGGCAGCGCCGCCAGGGCAGTGCGCAGACGGCGGGCGGCGTCCCGCTGGTCCACGCTGGGCGGCGGCGCATATTCCTGCACATGGAGCCACGGCCCTTCCTCCAGGGTCTCGTAGCGGTCCACGGCCAGGGCATACTCGGGGATATCCGCATCGTAGAGCCGATAGCAGTCCACGCCCGCACGCTTGCGCCAGGACTTGAGCCGGCGCTGATTCTTGCGCACCCGGTTCACCAGTGAGGCGGCCTCGTCCACCAGGCGGCCGGAGTCGCTCTCATTGATCGCGAAGCGCTCCAGGCGGCACTGGATGGGCCCATTGCGCACCATCCAGCTGCGCTCCGGCTTGAGCCCCACCTCCAGGCCTGCGCCGTTGAGTATAATGGCGCGCCAGCCGGGGAAGCGCTCCCGCAGCAGCTCACCGAGGCGCGCGTACAGCGGTGACAAACTGCGGTGGCTGCCGATCCGTTCGCCATAGGGGGGATTCGTCGCCACCAACCCCGGTCTGCAGCCCTTGCGGGGCGGCTCGGCGTCGCCCAGCTCCCGCCGTTCCACATGCACGCGCCCCACCAGCCCGGCAGCCTCGATGGACGCGAGTGCCGTGCGCACAGCCTGCGCGTCGTGGTCGTAGCCAACGATCGGGGGCAGTCGCGGCAATCCCCGGTGCCGGCGTTCCCGGGCCTCATCCTCCAACTGGCGCCAGCTGCCGGCATCGTGCCCGGTCCAGCCCTGAAAACCCCAGTGCTCACGCAACAGGCCCGGGGCCACATCCCCCGCCATCAGCGCGGCCTCGATCAGCAGCGTGCCGGAACCGCAAAGCGGGTCGACCATACCGCCGCCCTCTCCGGCGAGCGCAGGCCACTCGGCCCGCAGCAGCATGGCCGCGGCAAGGTTCTCCTTGAGTGGCGCACCGACGCCGGCACGACGATAGCCGCGCTTGTGCAGGCTGCCGCCGGAGAGGTCGATGGCAAGCGTGACAGCCTCGCCAACCTGATGGGCATTGATGCGAAAGCCCGGCTGCTCCACGTCCACATCCGGGCGCTCGCCACTCGCCTCGCGACAACCGTCCACCACGGCGTCCTTCACCCGCAGGCTGCCGTAGTGCGTATGCTCCACCGCCGGATGCATCCCGCCGAAATCCACGGCGATGGACATGCCCGGTTGCATCAACGCCATCCAGTCCACGCCCCGGGCGCCGGCGTACAGGGCATTGCCATCCGCGGCGCTGAAGCGGGCCACTGGCAGCAGTACCCGGTTGGCCACCCGCGACCACAGGCAAGCGCGGTAGGCGGTCACCAGTTCGCCGCGGAACCGCACACCACCCCGCTGCTCCGCGACCTCCTCGGCGCCCAGGGCTGTGAGCTCAGCGGCAAGCAGGCCCTCGAGCCCGCCGGGGCTGGTGGCAAAAAAATCCTGCTCAGGCATTGGCGATTCCATCGGACTTTCGAGCCTCGGCATTGTACCCGTGACGGTGGACGGGAGCGTGCGGACAGGGCAAGCCCGTCAAAAAACCACGCCGAATCTGGCATAATCGCGGGCGTATGCGTAGCCAGAGCCTGCGGCAGTTTGTTTCACGGTGCAGCACAACGCACCCTCTCAGTCGCATTCGGGGGCGCCGTGGTGGGGCGTCCGGTCCCGGACACGCGGTGAATACGTCCCTGTACGCTCGGCCGCGGCCGTCCGGGCCGCGGACGGTCCGTGACCGGACGCCCCACCCCGACGCGTGCCATCTGGCCACGTGTGGGGGAATTGGCGGCACGGCCCGTAGGGTGCGTTGTGATGCACCGTGAAACGAACCGGCGCAGGCGCCACTCCCCTCCGAGGGCTAAACAAACGGTTGAGGGTCCATGCAACGCAATATCCTGGTGACCAGCGCACTGCCCTACGCCAACGGGCCCATCCATTTGGGCCACTTGGTGGAGTACATCCAGACGGACATCTGGGTGCGGTTCCAGAAGCTGCGGGGCAACCACTGCATCTACGTCTGCGCCGACGATGCCCATGGCACGCCGATCATGCTCAAGGCGCGGGAGCTCGGGATCACGCCTGAGGAGCTGATCGAGCGCATGGGCCGCGAGCACCGGGAGGACTTCGCCGCATTCGGTATCGGCTTTGATAACTACTACACCACCCACTCCCCGGAAAACCGGGAGCTCTCGGAGCTGATCTACACGCGCCTGCGCGAGGCGGGTCATATCGACAGCCGCACCATCAAGCAGGCCTTTGACCCGGAACAGGGGATGTTCCTGCCGGATCGCTACATCAAGGGCGATTGCCCGCGCTGCGGCGCTGCGGGGCAGTACGGCGACTCCTGCGAGGTCTGCGGCGCCACGTACACGCCCACGGAGCTGAAGAACGCCGTCTCCGTGGTCTCGGGCGCCACGCCCGAGGAACGCGAATCCCTGCACTACTTCTTCCGCCTGCAGGACTTCGAGACCATGCTTAAGGACTGGGCGCGCGGCGGGCACGTCCAGCAGGAAGTGGCCAACAAGCTCGAGGAGTGGTTCACGGAGGGACTGCGCGAGTGGGACATCTCACGGGACGCGCCCTATTTCGGATTTCAAATCCCGGGCACCGAGGACAAGTACTTCTATGTCTGGCTGGATGCACCAATCGGCTATATGGCCAGCTTCCGCAACTGGTGCGACCGTCACGGTGAGGATTTCGACGCTTGGTGGAAGGCGGACTCCGACACCGAGCTCTACCACTTCATCGGCAAGGACATTGTCTACTTTCACGCCCTGTTCTGGCCCGCCATGCTCCACGGGGCGGGCTTCCGCAAGCCGACGCGCATCTGCGCACACGGCTTCATGACCGTGGACGGCGCGAAGATGTCCAAGTCGCGCGGCACGTTCATCATGGCGCGGACGTATCTGAACCACCTCGACCCGGAATACCTGCGCTACTACATGGCCGCGAAGCTGGGCAGCCACGTTCATGACCTGGACCTGAACCTGGACGACTTCACCCAGCGCGTCAACGCCGACCTGGTGGGCAAACTCGTGAATATTGCCAGCCGCAGCAGCAGCTTCATCAACAAGCGCTTCGACGGCCGCCTGGCGGCGGAACTGCCGGCCCCCGCGCTCTACCGCGATTTCGTCGCCCGTGGCGAGCAGATCGCCGAGGCCTACGAGAACCGCGAGTTCTCCCGCGTGATCCGCGACATCATGGCGCTGGCCGATCAGGCGAACCAATACTTTGACGAGGAACAGCCCTGGGTTCTGGCCAAAGACGCGCGCACACTGCCCCGGGTCCAGGCGGTGTGCACCCAGACCCTGAACCTGTTCCGCGTGCTCATGGTCTACCTCAAGCCCGTGGTGCCCAAGATCGCCGCGGAAGCGGAGGCCTTCCTCAACGTGGACGCCCAGGACTGGCAGGCGGTGCAAACACCACTTTTGGATCACACCATTAACCGGTTTAAGCCCCTGGCCACGCGGGTGGAGCGGGAAGCTGTGGACGCCATGGTGGAGGAATCCAGGGAGACCCTGGCGCCCAAGGGCGATGCGCCGGCCGCGGACAGCCCACTGGCGGATCACCCGATCGCCGATCCGGTGGACGTCGACACCTTCGGACAGATCGACCTGCGTGTCGCCCGTATCGAGGACGCCGCGGTGGTGGACGGTGCCGATAAGCTGCTCCAGCTCACGCTCGACCTGGGCGGTGAGAAGCGCAATGTCTTCGCCGGGCTGCGCGCGGCCTACGCCCCGGAAGACCTGCGGGGACGCCTGACCGTCGTCGTTGCTAATCTGAAGCCCCGCAAGATGCGCTTCGGCGTCTCGGAGGGAATGGTGCTGGCCGCCGGCCCGGGCGGCGACGCGCTGTACATTCTGGAGCCCGACTCCGGCGCGATGCCGGGGATGCGGATCCGATAGGACGTCGCCAGCCCGGGCGAAGGAAGGCGGTCGAGCATGCCCTGGTAAGGCCCGGCGGCCATGGGGTGATTGACTTGTCAACACGTATTGCCTTGTCACGGTTGCAACGGACCTCGTCCCTAGCAGGCAGGCGTTTACAGTGGCTGATCAACCAGTGCTGTCATCATGACCGAACTCGCCCTCATCTTGATCGCCACGGTCCTGGTCAATAACTTCGTCCTGACCCAGTTCCTCGGCTTGTGCCCGTTCATGGGGGTCTCGCGTAAGGTGGAGACTTCGGTGGGCATGGCCCTGGCCACCGCCTTCGTGCTTACCTTGTCCTCGGTGGTGAGCTACTTGGTGAATACCTGGGTCCTGGCACCATTCGGGCTGGAGTACCTGCGCACCATCGCATTCATCCTGGTCATCGCCGCGGTGGTGCAATTCACGGAGATGGTGGTGCGCTATACCAGCCCACTGCTGCACCGCGTGCTGGGCATTTTCCTGCCCCTGATCACCACCAACTGCGCGGTGCTCGGTGTGGCCCTGCTGAACGTGCAGCAGCAGCACAGTTTCGTCGCCTCGGCCCTCTATGGGTTTGGCGCCGCCACCGGCTTTGCCCTGGTGCTGGTTGTGTTCGCCGGGCTGCGCGAGCGCCTGGCAGTGGCCGATGTGCCGGTGGCGTTTCAGGGCGCGGCGATTGCGTTGATCACGGCGGGGATCATGTCGCTGGCGTTCATGGGGTTCGCAGGGTTGGTGCGGTTATAGGATGGTAATCGCAGGACCGGCTCGCAACACGGGCCAGCTCCACCTCCAGCCGATCCCGCCGTGAGCAATCGAACCGAGACGGAATCAAAGAACGGGGGACCACCATGGTCACGGCCATACTGGCAATCGGGTTGCTCGCCGCCGGGTTCGGACTCGCGCTCGGCTACGCGGCTGTGCGCCTTCGCCCGGCGTCCGACCCGGTTGTGGATCAGATCGACGCGCTGCTACCCCAGACCCAGTGTGCACAGTGCGGTTATCCGGGCTGCCGGCCCTACGCCGAGGCCATCGCCCGGGGCGAAGCGGATTTCAACCAGTGCCCGCCCGGCGGCGAGCGGACCATCCGCGCCCTGGCCAATCTATTGGACCGGGAGCCCAGGCCGCTCGACGCGCATTACGGCCGAGTCAAGGAGCAGGCTACGGTGGCACGTATTGACGAGAACCGCTGCATCGGCTGTACCCTTTGCATCCAGGCCTGCCCCGTGGATGCCATCATCGGCGCCCAGCGGCACATGCACACCGTGGTCGAGGAGCTGTGCACCGGCTGTGATCTATGTATCACCCCGTGTCCGGTGGATTGCATTGACATGACTCCCGTCCCGACCAAGACGCACAACTGGCGCTGGCCACACCCCGTCAATACCCCTGATCACGCGGCATGAACACAATCCGGACGCTGTTCGGTTTTCCAGGGGGCGTGCAGCTGCGCGCGCACAAGCACGCATCCACCCGCGAGCCGCTGGCAAGCTTGGAGCTGCCCGGCGAACTCGTCATTCCGCTGAGCCAACATGCGGGCGATCCCGCCCAGCCGACAGTCACCGTGGGCGAAACCGTCCACCGCGGCACGGTGATCGGCCGCCCGCCGGGCGAATTCAGTGCCGCGGTCCACGCGAGCAGCTCCGGCATCGTGCGGGCCATCGAGGAACGCCCGGTGCCTCACCCCTCGGGGCTGCCGGCACCCTGTGTGGTGATCACTACCGACGGCAATGACAGCCGGGACGCCCGCAGCCCGGAACCCATGCCGGACTGGGCGCGGCAATCGCCTGCGCTACTGCGCCGCCGCATCGAGGCGTGTGGCGTGGTCGGGCTCGGCGGCGCGGCGTTCCCTGCCGCCATTAAGCTCACGCCGGCGCCGGAAGCGGCCGTCGAACTGCTGATCGTCAATGCCATCGAGTGCGAGCCCTGGATCACCTGCGACGATGTGCTATTGCGCGAGCACGCGGACCAGGTCATTGCCGGGGCATGCATTATGCGCCACACCCTGGGCGCCCGCAGTGTGGTCATTACCCTGGAGGACACCAAGACAGTTGCCCGGGAGGCGGTACGCACGGCCCTGGAGGCGGTCGGCGAGACTGCCATCGACGTAATCTCCGTGCCCCTGCGCTACCCCGTCGGCGGCGAGAAACAGCTGATTCAGGTCCTTACCGACCGGGAGGTGCCAGCAGGCGGCCTGCCCCTGGACGTGGGCGTGCTCTGCCACAACGCCGGCACGGTCGCCGCGGTCACGCGCGCGGTCTGTCATGGCGAACCCCTCACCGAGCGGATTGTCACTGTCGCCGGAACGGGGGTCGGCGCACCGCGCAATCTTCGCGTTCGACTCGGCACACCCGTGCGCGACCTTATCACGGCCGCGGGCGGCTACCGGGGAGCGGTAAACCGGCTCATTGTCGGCGGTCCGATGATGGGATTCGCCCTGGGGCAGGACACAGTTCCGGTCACCAAGGGCTGCAACTGTATTCTGGTGACCGAGGAACAGGCCTTTCCGGCGCCCGAGCCGGCCCTGCCCTGCATCCGCTGCGGTGACTGCGCCGAGGCCTGCCCCATGTCACTGCAACCACAACAGCTTTACTGGCACGCCCGCGGGCGGGATCTCGAGGCACTTCGCGAAGACGGGCTGTTCGACTGCATCGAATGCGGCGCCTGCGCCTACGTCTGCCCCAGCCATTTGCCGCTGGTCGGCCTCTACCGGCATGTCAAGTCGGAAATACGGGCAGCGGAACAGGCCCAGCAGTTCGCCGAGGAGGCCCGCCAGCGCTACGCGTTCCGCCAAGCTCGACTGGAGCGCGAGCGGCGCGAGCAGGCCGAGCGACGGCAACGCAAGAAGGAGGCGCTGCAATCGAGGCCAAGCGACAAAGGGCAGGGCAGCAAACAGGCGGAAATCCAGGCGGCCGTGGCGCGGGCGCGCCAGCGAAAGCGCGGAGGGGGCGAGCGCTGAAATGCCGTTGACCACACCTCCCGCCCCGCACATCTCGGCGGGCACCAGCGTATCGCTGATCATGCGCCGAGTGCTGTACGCGCTGGCCCCAGGTGTGCTGGCCATGATGGCGGTGTTCGGCTGGGGCGTGCTGCTCAATACGCTCATCGCCGTGGCCGTGGCGCTGGCCGTCGAGACGGCCATGCTGCGCCTGCGCGGCAAACCGGTGCGGCTCTTCCTCGCTGACTGGAGCGCCGTGGTGACGGGCGTCCTGCTGGCGCTGTGCCTGCCTCCGCTGCTGCCCGCCTGGATCACCGCCCTGGGGGTTGCCTTCGGCCTGGTGTTCGGCAAGCACCTCTACGGCGGTCTTGGCTACAACCCCTTCAACCCGGCCATGGTGGGCTATGCGGCGCTGCTGATAGCCTTCCCCCAGGCCATGGTGCAATGGCTACCGCCCAGCGGGCTCACGGAAGTAACCCTGGGTCCCCTGCAAACGCTGCAGGCCATCGTCTTCGGCCAACTGCCCGCCGGTCTTACGGCCGACGCGCTCACCCAGGCCACCCCGCTCGACCACATCAAGACCCGACTCGGCGAAGGAGTGCCCATCGGCGAGCTGCGTGGTGGACCGGCGTTCGGTGTGCTCGGCGGCAGCGGCTGGGAATGGTTCAATTTGCTGTTTTTGGCCGGTGGCGCCTGGCTGCTGCATAGGCGCGTCATCCGCTGGCAGATCCCCGCCGGGGTGCTCGCAGGCCTGGCCCTGCCGGCACTGGTATTCTGGCTGATCAACCCGGATCAATATCTCTCGCCGCTGTTTCACCTGCTAAGCGGTGGCACCATGCTGGGGGCGTTTTTCATCGCCACGGATCCGGTCTCCGCCGCCACCACGCCCTGGGGACGGCTGATCTTCGGACTCGG
>NZ_SKOG01000163.1 GCF_007120195.1 Aquisalimonas sp. | reverse complement strand
GTCGAACGCTGGAGGAACTCGGCGCCGAGGGCGAGTGGGGCCGGGAGGAATACCGGCGCCGCATACAGACCATCAAGGAGCTTGAACCGGCCTACGAGGCCCATGACAGCGGCCGCAGGGCGCTGCGTGAGGGCAATGTGGAACAGGCTCGCGAACAGGCGAGGAAGGCCCTGGACATGGAGTCCGGCGAGGCGATTTTCCATGCGCTGCTCGGAGACAGCTTTGCCATGGAAGGCCGCATGGAAGAGGCCGAAACGGCCTACAGTGACGCGCTGGAGCGCGACGACAGCTGGTTCTATCACCACCTGCGCCGCGGTATGGTCCGCGAAAACCTCGGTAGTCTCGACGGTGCACGTACCGACCTGCGGCGCAGCCTTGAGCTGCTGCCCACGGGCGACGCACATTACTACCTCGGCAATGTGGAGCGGCGCACGGGCAATCGCCGTCTTGCCATCGAGCACTACCGCACAGCCGCCCAGGCGGAGGGCGAGACAGGCAAGCGGGCCCGCGAGGCCCTGGAGCAAATGGGCGTCTGATCACTGGGAGACGGCGTTCCCGGCTCACTGCGGCAGCACGATCCACTGCTGACTGAACCAGTAAAAGCGGCCCTGTTCCGGCGACGGTGCAGTGCAGTTGTACCGCGTCCGTCCGGTGCGCAGCGTCTCGGGCGGCTCCACTTCGAAAATGCGGGCATCCCGGTCCACCCAGTCGATGTCGACGCTCCCCTGGCGGCCGACGAAGCAGGCGAGCTGGTTCAGCCTTGCCTCGCTCTCGGCGAGGGTTGCGCGCATGCGTGGGGGGTTGTTGTCCGTTGTAGCGACGGGATCCCAGGGCTCCAGCTCGATGACCGGCAGCGCTTTGGCGCCGGCTTTCTGCCGGAAATCGTCGAAGTCGAAGTAGGCGTCTGCCATGGGGAACCTGGGCAAGGCAAGCTTGTGGCTATGCGGGCCAATGGCACCGCTGTGCTGGCCAACGCCGATATAGCCGAGTTCTTCGGTGATGTCGGCGACCGTTTGGTTGTACTCGCCGTACGGATAGGCGAACAGCATCGGGATGTCGTTGTGCTCGCCCAGTTCTTCCTCCAGACGCTCCTGGGCCTGTTTGATGTCCTCGCGAATGCGCTGTGTGTACTCGGCATCGGACTCGTCCTCGCCCCGACGCACCAGGTAATCATGCGTCGTCGAGTGATTGGCAAACGTGGCTCCGTGTTCCTCCATTTCGCGCATCTGCTCCCAGGTCATGTAGCCGGAAAGCCCGTTATCGACGGGTTCTGTGGCGACGAAGACGATGTACGGAACATCCCGCTCCTTGAGAACGGGATAGGCCTCTTCGTAGACGGAGCGGTACGCGTCGTCGATGGTGATGGCGACGGTGCGGTCGGGTACTGACTCGCCGTTGTCCAGGTGCTCGACGATGCGCTCGAAGGGCCAGATGGTGTAGCCCTCCTCCTCGAGGTAGTCCAGCTGTTTCTCGAATGCATCCATGGAAATGCTGGTGGCGGGGTAATCATCTTCACCGAAGCGGTGATACATGAACGCCACCGCGTTCCAGCCACCGGCCTGAGCCGCAGCGATCTCCGCACCGAATAACAGGCCCGCCAGCGCCAGTCCCCGTAATAGTGTCATGCTCTGTCGCTCCTCTTGCTTGTGCGGGCATCCACCCGCCCCTCAAGTCGCGTTGCATCATACCGTCGGCCCGGCAGAAGCGAAACGCTCAGTACGGATCGGTCCTAAGGTGGCCTTCCGGGGGTTGTGGTGCTCGGTGCAGGGGTGATCGGGATCAGCGCTTGAGCAGCGCTGCGGTGCAGTGGGGGCGTATCTGCTGGAGCAGGTCGTGGAAGAGCTTGGGGCTGCCGGCAATAATGTTGCCGTTGTCCATGTAGGCCTCGCTGCCATTGAAGTCGCCGACGACCCCGCCGGCTTCGCGCACGAGCAGTGCCCCGGCGGCGACGTCCCACGGTTTGAGGCCGAGTTCCCAGTAACCGTCCAATCGTCCGGCGGCGACGTAGGCGAGATCCAGGGCGGCGGATCCCGCCCGGCGCAGATCACCGGCGCGCTGAACCACGGCCTGGAATTGTCCCAGGTAGGCGTCCATGTGTTGGGGGTGCCGGAAGGGGAAGCCGGTTCCGATCAGGCGGCCTTCGATGCTCTTGTGAGTGCGCACGCGGATTTTGTGACCGTCCAGCGTGGCGCCATTGCCTCGGGTGGCGGTGAACAGTTCCTGCCGCACCGGGTCGTAGATAACGCCAACTTCCAGGCGCCCCTTATGCTGCAAGGCGATTGACACGGAAAAGTGAGGAAGCCCGTGGACGAAGTTGGTAGTGCCGTCCAGCGGGTCGATGATCCAGACGTACTCGGAGTTACCCTGGCTGCCGCCTTCTTCGCCCAGGAACTCGTGGTCGGGGTAGGCACGTTGCAGGGTGCCGATGATTTCGTGCTCCGCGCTTCGGTCCACGTCGCTGACGTAGTCGTTCAGGCCTTTGGCTTCGATGCGGATGCGATCGAGGCGGTCCAGGGAGCGAACAATCACGTTGCCGGCGCTGCGCGCGGCGCGCACGGCGATGTTGACCATCGGGTTCATGGAGCGTGAGTCCGTCGACCGGGAATTGGAGCGGGAGCATAACAGGTCTGGGCGCATGGTTGAACTTGGTGGCGTTCTGTCGGGCCCTTGGCATGGTGGACACGTTGATGGAGCTCCGGCGCTTCGCCTTTTCCGCCACTCCGGCCTGGCCGGGCGACAGGACATCCCTGTCCTGACGCCCGGTGGTCGCATCCCTGCGACCACCCTTCGGGCCGGACGGCCTACATGGCGGGCTACGCGAGTCGCCCCATCAACGTGTCCACCATGCCAAGGGCCCGACAGAACACCTCAGTATGATTGGATATCTTGGCTTAGACTATGCTGCGCGATGGAATGAGCTTCAGGAGCTTGAATGCGGCCCGAACACATACGCATGGTCTTGGTGGAGCCCTCGCTGGCGGCGAATGTTGGTGCGGCGGCGCGGGCGATGAAGACCATGGGGTTGAGCGAGTTCCATCTGGTGGCGCCGCGGCAGTTTCCACACCCGAATGCGACGGCCATGGCATCCGGGGCGGATGATCTGCTCGCGGCTGCCCGGGTGCACGAGACGCTGGACCAGGCGCTGGCCGGGGCGACACTGGTGTTGGGTTTGTCGGCGCGCCAACGCACGCTGTCCTGTCCGGTGGCCAACCCCCGGGAGGCGGCTGCGATGGTGCTTGGGGAGGCCGAGTCGCGCCCGGTGGCGGTGCTGTTCGGGCGCGAGCGCGTGGGCTTGACCAACGCAGAACTGGATCGTTGCCATCGCCTGGTGCACATTCCGGCGAACCCGGATTACAGTTCCCTGAATATCGCGGCTTCCGTGCAGGTGATGGCCTACGAGTTGCGCATGGCCAGCCTGGCGGGCGAGACGGTGGCGCAGCCGCGCTCCCAATGGCCGCCGGCGACGGCGGATGACATGGAGCGTCTCTACGAGCATCTCGAGCGAGTGCTCCAGCGCATTGATTTTCTCGATCCGTCCAACCCGCGGGCGTTGATGCGGCGCATGCGGTTGTTTATTGGGCGGGCCCGGCCGGACCGTAATGAAATGCAGATTCTGCGCGGCATTTTGGCGCACGTGGAAAAAGGGCTGGACGGGCGCTTGCGACGGGAGGGATCGTAAGTAGTTTCCCAACGATTGTGTCTGTTCCTGCGAATTGGATACCATTTCGGTGTGATGTTCAGACACCTCGCCTGGCTGTGTTGCCGCTTATCCTGTTGCCGCGTTTGCTGCGGCCGCGGCGCGTGATTGCCCGTGGGTTCGCGAGAACCTGATTCCCCCAATCCGGACAAGGACACCCCCAATGTTCAAACGTATTCGAGAGGATATCCGGTGCGTCCGGGACCGCGACCCTGCAGCCCGCAACGCTTTTGATGTTCTGACCTGCTATCCCGGTATCCACGCCCTCCTGTGGCACCGGCTCTGCCACAGGCTCTGGATTTGGCGGCTGTACTGGCTGGCGCGCTTCGTCTCCCTTATCGCCCGCTGGACCACCGGCATCGAGATTCACCCCGGTGCGCGCATCGGCCGGCGTTTTTTCATTGATCACGGCATGGGAGTCGTCATTGGCGAGACAGCCGTCATCGGCGATGACTGCACCCTCTATCATGGGGTGACCCTGGGCGGCACAAGCCTGGAGCAGGGCAAGCGCCACCCGACGCTGGAAGATGACGTCGTCGTCGGAGCGGGCGCGAAGGTGCTTGGCCCGGTGACGGTCGGCACCGGTGCCCGAGTGGGCTCCAATGCGGTGGTGGTCAAGGATGTGCCCGAGGGCGCCACGATGGTGGGAATTCCAGCGCGCATTGCCGGCCAGCGCGAGGAGAAGACGCCGCGGCGCCAGGCGACGGCCCGCAAGATCGGCTTTGACGCCTATGGCACCACGGATATGCCTGATCCGGTCAGTCAGGCCATCAACTCGATTCTCGATCATATCTATGTGACCGACGAGCGATTGGTGGAGATGTGCGAGGTGATTCGGGATCTGGGCGGGCGGCTGCCCGACGCCCGGATTCCCGATCTGGACTGCAGCAAGTTCGAAAATGGCCTTAGAACTCACCAGGAGGCTGTCGAACAGGCGAAATTGGGAGGTGACGGCACCGGTGAGCACTCCCGCTGAGCTGCCTTATCTGGACTACGCTGCGACCACGCCGGTCGATCCCCGGGTCGCGGAGTGCATGGCCGCGTACCTGCAGCGTGACGGTACCTTCGGCAACCCGGCGTCGACCCATCGCTGGGGGCAGGCCGCCGCGGCCTGCGTGGAGCAGGCGGCAGCGCAGGTGGGTGCGTTGATTGGGGCCGCGCCAGACGGTGTCGTGTGGACTTCCGGGGCCACCGAGGCCGACAACCTGGCGGTACTGGGTGCCGCGCGTTTCGTCCGTGAGCGCGGACGCGGCAATCACGTCCTCTCGGTGCGCACGGAACACCCGGCGGTGCTGGGTGCGGTGGAACAGCTTCGCCGTGACGGGATGGACGTCACCCTGCTGACGCCATCTGCGGATGGCAGCGTCAGCGTGGATCAGCTGGGTGAGGCCCTGCGGGACGACACGGCCCTGGTGTCGGTGATGCATGTCAACAACGAAACCGGGGCGGTCCAGGATATTGCGGCAATCGGCAGTCTGTTGCGTGAGCACCGCGCTTGCTTGCACGTGGACGCCGCCCAGAGCGCCGGGCGAGTGCCGATTCGTGTCGAGGACTGGGGCGTGGATCTGCTCTCGCTCTCCGCGCACAAGCTCTACGGGCCCAAGGGAGTCGGGGTGCTGTGGGTACGGCCGCGGCCGCGGCTGAGGCTCTCGCCGCTGCTCCATGGGGGCGGGCAGCAGGGCGGGCTGCGTCCCGGAACCCTGGCACCGCATCTGATCGCCGGCATGGGCGAAGCATGTGCCCTGGCTGACAACGCCATTGAGGGCGAACCCCCGCGGTTGCGGCGGCTGCGGGAGCGCTTCCGGAAGTGCGTCACCGACCTGGACGCCGTCGTCCTCAATGGTCAGCCGAACGGGAGCCCCCATATCCTCAATGTGAGCTTCGGTTGCGTCAACGGCGATGCCCTACGGCTCGATATCGAGGGTTTGGGAGTGTCCGCCGGATCGGCCTGCAGCGCGTCAAACCGGGGTGGCTCGCATGTGCTGCGGGCCATGGGGGTTCCCGATGCCCTGGCGCACAGCACCCTGCGTGTCAGTTTCGGGCGCTGGACCACCGAGACCGAGGTGGATACGGCCGCGCAATGCGTGGTTGCGGCGGTGCGACGCCTGCGGGCGTTCTCGCCGTCCTGGCGGCGGTACCAGGGGGGCGCGTCGCTGGACGGGATGTACGGTAGGAACGCTCCTCTGGCGGGGGTGTCTGGGGAACAAGGTGAACAGCAAAGGTGAAGGGATGGGCCTGTGGGGCGTGGCGTTGGAACACTACCATGCCCCGAGAAACGCCAATGGGTTGACAGCCTTTGGGGATAGGGTCGGCAGGGGTTGCGCGGGTGCGGTACAATCGGGGGTTGAAGTAGCCTTTCAGGTGGTCGCCTCGAACGATGGACGCTTGGCTGAGCTGCGTTGGGAATGCATGGGGCCGCCGGCCGCAATTGCCGCGGCGAGTTGGTTGTCCGAGGAGCTGCGAGGCGTGACGCCTGCGGACGCGGGCAGTTGGACGGCGCTGGCGATCGGCGAGGTGCTGCATCTTCCCGTAGAGAGTATGTCCAGCGTGCTCGTGGTGGAAGATGCCTTGCGCGCGGCATTGGCAGAATTGGAAGAGCATCAACGATCTGGAGGTAGCAGTTCATGACAGTGCAATTGACCGAAGCGGCAGCCCGGCACGTCAAGGCGCATGCCAAAAAGGAAGGTCATGATCACAGCCTGCGCCTCGGTGTGCGCACCAGTGGATGTTCCGGTTTCATGTACACGGTGGATTACGCCGAGCACGTCGGCGAGAACGATGTCATCTACGAGCAGCATGGCGTGAAGGTGGTCGTGAGCCGCAAGAGCCTGCCGTTTCTTGAGGGCATGGAGGTGGATTTCATCCGTGACGGCCTCAACCAGCGGTTCGATTTCCGCAACCCGAACGTTAAGGATCAATGCGGCTGTGGTGAAAGCTTCACCGTCTGATGGGGCGGCGTTACACTGTGCGCCGTTTTTCCGGAGCATTGCGCGTCTACATGAACCTCTATATCGGAGTTACCGGATGGCCGTTGAACGCACCTTGTCCATCATTAAGCCTGACGCTGTTGCCAAGAACGTCATTGGCGAGTTGTATGCGCGCTTCGAGAAGGCCGGCCTGAAGATCGTTGCCGCCCGCATGGTGCATCTCAGCCGCGAACAAACGGAGCGTTTCTATGCCGTTCACAAGGACCGTCCGTTCTTCGATGCGCTGGTTGGTTTTATGATCTCGGGTCCGGTCATCGTGCAGGTGCTCCAGGGCGAGGACGCCATCCGCAAGAACCGAGAAATCATGGGCGCCACCAACCCCAAGGAGGCGCTGGCTGGAACGATTCGCCACGATTATGCGGATAGCATCGACGCCAATGCGGCGCACGGCTCGGATTCTTCAGAGACGGCCGCGCAGGAAATTGAGCATTTCTTCAGGCCCGATGAAATCTTTTCCCGCTAAGGTGGTTGCAGAGCCGGCGCCGGTGCCTGCTCAGGTTTCGGAGAAGCTCAATCTCCTGGGGCTGGATCGCAAGGGCCTGGAAGGGTTCTTCGCCGGCGTGGGCGAGAAACCCTTTCGCGCATCCCAGATCCTCAAGTGGGTTCACGCCCGTGGAGTCACCGACTTCGGCGAGATGACGGATCTCAGCAAGGCGTTGCGAGGAAAACTCGCAGACATGGCAGAAGTTCGCGTGCCCGAGGCGGTGACGGATCAGACCTCGGGCGATGGCACACGCAAATGGCTGCTGCGCCTGGATGGGTCCAACGCCATCGAGACGGTGCTGATTCCGGAGAAGAATCGCGACACCCTGTGCATTTCATCACAGGTGGGTTGCGCGCTGGCGTGTACATTTTGCTCAACGGGCTACCAGGGCTTCAATCGGAACCTGTCCGCAGCCGAGATCATCGGCCAGCTCTGGTACGTGAGCCGGATACTCGACCGGGAGGGTGCCCGGCGCAACGTTACCAACGTGGTGTTCATGGGGATGGGCGAGCCATTGCTCAATTTCAAAAACGTGCTGCCGGCATCAGAACTCATGAAGGACGACCACGCATACGGGCTTTCCAAGCGTCGGGTGACGTTAAGCACCTCCGGCGTGATTCCGTATCTCGACCGGCTGACGGAAGTCAGCGACATCAGCCTCGCCGTGTCCCTGCACGCGCCGAATGATGCACTGCGCGACGAGCTTGTGCCGATCAACAGGAAGTACCCCATTGCCGAACTCCTGGCGGCTTGTCGGCGTTATATCGCCGACAAGCCGCATCGCAGTATCACCTGGGAATACGTCATGTTGGACGGTGTCAATGACACAGACGCGCATGCCCGGCAGCTCGCGCGGTTGCTTAAAGGCATTCCGTCCAAAGTCAACCTGATTCCCTTCAATGCATTCCCGGAAGCCCCGTACGCACGCTCGTCCGACGCGCGCATCCGTGCCTTCAGCCACATCCTCAGCAACGCTGGGCTGGTTGCGACGACGCGCAAGACCCGTGGCGATGACATTGACGGCGCTTGCGGTCAGCTGGTCGGCAGGGTTGCGGACCGGACTCGGCGGCGGCAGAAGCGCTCGGAAGGCACGCAGGCGCCGCAGGCATGACCCCGAGACTCCTTGGCCTGCTACTGTTGGGTGCGCTCGTGGCGGTCGGCTGTGCGGGGGGACAGGATTCACGTCGAGCGTCGGATATCAACACCCAGCTCGGCATGAACTACCTGCAGCAGGGAAACCTGAACCAGGCCAGCGAGTCGCTGGAAAGGGCCCTGCAGCAGAACAGGCGTAACGCCGAAGCCCACGCCGCCAAGGCCGTGCTCTCCGAGCGCCTTGAACAATACGACGATGCCGAGCGTCATTTTCGCCGCTCGCTGCGCCTGGACGACGAGCAGCCGTCAGTGCGCAACAATTACGGCCGTTTTCTGTGCAACCGCGGTCGTTATGGGGAAGCGCAACAACAGTTCGATTACGCCATTGACGATCCGTTGTACCGGCGGCGACATGTCGCCCTGGCAAACGCCGGGCTGTGCGCTCTGCGGGATGAGCGCATGGATGTCGCCGAAGAGTACCTGCGACGGTCACTGGAGCATGAGCCGAATTTCGCGCCTGCGCTAAGGCGCCTTGCCCGGTTGCGCTACGACAGCGGGGACTACGTCTCGGCCCGGGGATATTACCAGCGTTATACGCAGCGCAGTGATCAAACGGCATCCACGCTGCTGTTGGGCGTGCGTATCGAGACGGCTTTGGATAATCGTGACGAAGCCGCGAGCTATGCATTGAGGTTGCGCTCGCAATTCCCCGAGTCCGACGAGGCGCGAGAGTTACGCGAAATCGAGCGCAATGACTGAGAGCTTGAGGGACCAAGTGAACACTGTCGCCCCCGAGGCCGGACTGGGCATCGAACTCCGCGCCGCCCGCGCCGACAAAGGGCTGAGCGCGGACGATGTGGCGAACGCGCTGCATCTAACCGTACACACGGTCGAGGCGATCGAAAATGGATGCTGGGAGGATTTACCCCCAGGACCATTTCGGCGCGGGTATGTCCGTTTGTATGCCGGACTACTGGGGCTTGATGCGGACCCCCTGATCCGTCGCCTCGACAATGCCGCCACGCAGACGGTGCCGCCACTGCGGATCTCCGGCCCTGTGCACACCGCCCCGCAGATGCCGCGTCTGCTCGCCCGTGGCGGTTTGGCCGTCGTCGTGGGCGCACTCGTGGGCGGCGCTGGTTGGTGGGCCCTGGATCAGAGCGCCCCCGCCGTCTCGGACGCGCCGAGTGCCGAGCTGACGGCGCCTCAGAACGAGGGGCTGTCCGCGTCCGAGTCCGCCATCGCGGCTGTCGATGGGCCAAACGGTGTCGATGACGATGCGGTGGTGGCGGGCGAACTGCCGATGGACACCCAACCGGCCGCGGATGCGGCTATCCAGGGGGAATTGCCTGCGGGGCCGCTCACCCCAGCGGTGCTGGGGGAAGAGTCTGCCGCTGCTGGACTTGGGTCTTCGGGTGATGAGAACGCACGCACCGGGCACGCCCCGCTGGTTGGTGGTGGCGGTGAGCGCTCCGTGTCAGTGGTGAGCGCTTCGGGCGAGGACGAAGTCGGCGAGCCTGAAGCGTTGCAACCTGAGCGAGAGCAGGTGCAGGAGCCTGTGGAATCGGTGCCCGTTACCGCCGGGGGCGAAGAGATGTCGCCACCTTTGACTGACCCACAGCAAATGGTGCTCGAGTTCGGGGGTCCGTCCTGGATGGAGGTGACGGATGCCCGCGGGGAGCGCCTGCTGTACGGGCTCGTGCAGGAGAGGGGCGAGCGGGTGATCCAGGGAGAAGCGCCGTTTTCCGTGGTCATCGGCGACGTGACTCAAGTCGGGGTTGTCTTCGCCGACGAATCAGTCGACCTTGGGCCCCGCGAGGCCGGACGGGTCGTACGCCTTGAAGTGCCTTGAGCGCCTGTTGTGAACGCGAATCCCGTCCCTTTCGTTTGCCGCCCCGTTGCCCCGAGTGTCCCGTAACCCAGGGAGGTCCATTGGCTAAAACCATCCAGTCCGTCAGGGGGTTCGGCGATGTGCTGCCTGAGCAGACGCCTGTGTGGCAGTTCGTTGAGGATCGCCTGCGCTCGACCCTTGATCGATACGGATACGAGGAGATCCGGCTGCCCGTGCTGGAGAAGACCGAGCTCTTCTCGCGCTCCATTGGCGAGGTGACGGACATCGTCGAGAAGGAAATGTATACCTTCGACGACCGCAACGGGGACAGCCTGAGTCTTCGGCCGGAAGGCACGGCGGGCTGCGTGCGCGCCGCAATTCAACACGGGCTCTTGCATAACCGTCAACCCAGGTTGTGGTATGCCGGTACCATGTTTCGCCACGAGCGTCCCCAGCGGGGGCGTTATCGCCAGTTCAATCAGGTAGGCGTGGAGGTGTTCGGGCTTGAGGGGCCGGACATTGACGCTGAAGTCATACTATTGGCTGCGCGCATGCTACGAGAGGTCGGCCTTGACGACATTCGCCTGGAGCTGAACACCCTGGGTACACCCGAGGCGCGGGCGGCTTACCGGGAGGCCTTGGTGGCGTTTCTGCGCGGCCACGAAGCGGCCCTGGACGCGGACAGTCTCCGGCGGCTGGAAACCAACCCGTTGCGCATCCTCGACACGAAAAATCCTGATACCCGTGCCGTGCTGGCCGAGGCACCGGCCATGGCGGACTGGATCGACGAGCCGAGTCGGGCGCATTTTCGCGAACTCTGCGCCATTTTGGATCGTGCCGGGGTGGCCTACACTGTGAACCCGCAGCTGGTGCGCGGGCTCGATTATTACGGTCGCACGGTGTTTGAGTGGATTACCGAGCAGTTGGGGGCGCAGGGCACAGTGTGTGCGGGTGGACGGTATGATGGCCTGGTCGAGCAGATCGGCGGGCGCGCGACACCGGCCATTGGCTTTGCCCTGGGCCTGGAGCGGCTGGTGGCCCTGGTGGAAGATGCAAGGGCTGCACCGAGTGCGAGCTCGCCCCACGCCTATCTGGTGCTGGTCGGCGAATCGGCCAGCCGCGAAGGACTGGTTCTGGCTGAGGAACTCCGGGACGCGATTCCGGGTCTTCGCCTTGTGACCCATTGCGGTGGCGGTGGCTTCAAGAGCCAGTTCAAGCGGGCCGATCGTTTGAGGGCGAATTTCGCGCTGGTCATGGGCGATGACGAGGTGGTTCGTGGTGAGGTGACCATCAAGGATTTGTACGGCGGCGGGGAGCAGCAGATTGTGACCCGTGCTGAGTTGCCGGTATGCATGCGGCGGCTGCTCGATGGCCTGCCCCCGAAATTGTAACGGACGGAAAATCGATGAGTGATGACGAACAGGTCGAGAAGCTGCGGGACTGGTGGAAAGAGAACGGCCGTGCCGTGATTGCGGGCATCATCATTGCCGTGGGCGGCGTTGTTGGCTGGCAGCAGTGGGGGGCCTATCAGGATCGCCAGGCGGAAGCCGCCTCCACCTCGTACATGCACTTCATCGAGGCCCGTGAGACCGACGCGGATTCAGAGACCGTGGCGCGTCGGGGACAGCGCGTCATGGATGATTACCCCGGCACGACCTACGCGGCAATGGCCGGACTTCAGCTCGCCGACTACCAGGTTCGTGAGCACGAGACCGCAGCGGCGATGGACACGCTCCGCTGGGTGGCCGAGAACGCAGCCGACAAGTCGTTCAGGGACCTTGGCCGGCTTCGGCTGGCCCAGCTGCTCTACGGCGAGGATGCGCTTGATGAGGCACTATCGGTGCTGGAAGACGCCGAGGATGGCCCTTACGATGGCCGCTATCATGAGTTGCGGGGCGATATTCATGCCGCCAAGGGCAACCGTGACCGTGCCCGTTCGGCTTACGAGGATGCGCTGGCCGCTGATGAGCTGCCCGCCTTGCGCAGGAACCTGATTGAACTCAAGCTCAATGAGCTCGGCGGTGGGGTGTCGGCGTGAGGCGGCTGTTCACGCTCCTGTTGACGAGTCTGGTCCTTGTTGGGTGCGGTGCGTCGCCGGAACGAACATCGCCGGCGGACGACCTGCGCGATGGTCAGCTTGAAGTGGTCGCTGAGCGCGAATGGCATCGGCGTGCCAGCTCCGGTGTGCAGACGCACGGTGACGCGTTGCCGCCGGTACTGGTCGACGGCGTGATTCACGTGGCAGACCGCCGCGGGCGCATTAGCGCCTATTCAGCTGAGAGTGGACGACTGCAATGGCGCCACGGCATCGGCGAAGGCGTATCCGGTGGTCCGGGGATCAGCGATAACCTGGCCGTTGTGGGCACCCGCAAGGGCCGTGTGTTCGCGGTCGACACCGACAGCGGTGAAACCCTCTGGGAGGCGCGTGCCAGCAGTGAAGTCCTGGCCGTGCCGGCTGTGGGGAACGAGATCGTTGTTGTACGCACGGCCGACGGTCGGGCGTACGGTTTCAGCCGGGATGCCGGGTCGCGGCGCTGGCTTCAGGACGTCAGTGTGCCCGCGTTATCGCTGCGTGGAACCGGAAACCCGGTGATCGCGGGCGATCGTGTTCTGATCGGTTTCGAGAACGGGCAGCTGCAGGCCATCAGCCTGGGCGGTGGCAGTGTCGACTGGCAGGTGACTGTCTCCGAGCCGCGGGGCAGTGCGGACCTTGACCGCGTTCGCGACGTCGACGCAACCCCCGTTGTCTTTGAGGGTACCGTCTACGTGGTCGGGTATCGTGGTGATCTGCTGGCGCTCTCCGCGGAGCGGGGCGATGTTTACTGGGATCGCGAACTCTCCTCCCATGCCGGTTTGGACGTCGACGCTGAGCGGGTCTATGTCACGGATGATCGGGGAGGTATCTGGGCGCTGGACCGGCGAACCGGCGCGGCGATCTGGCGCCAGAGCGATACGCAGGGCCTGCAGCCGACGTCCCCGGCCGTCCATGGCGACAAGGTTGTATTTGGCGACGAGACCGGCCGTATGACTGTGCTCTCCGCCCAGGATGGGAGAATCCTGGCCCGCGTTCGGGTTGCCGACGCAGACAGCATCTCCCAGGCTCCGGTCAGTGACGGGGAGGGGGTCCATGTACTCACTGACAACGGCTTGCTCATGCGGTATCACTTACGGGATCGCGACACGGAGTAACGCATGTGCCTTGTGGTCTTTGCGCTGCACCGGCATCCGGGTTATCCCCTGATTTTCGCCGGCAATCGGGACGAGTTCCACGAGCGGCCCACTGAGGCCATGCACTGGTGGGCCAGTCCCCGGGTCCTGGCCGGCCGGGACCGGACAGCCGGCGGAACCTGGCTCGGTGTCACCCGGGAGGGTCGGTTTGCCACAGTGACCAATTATCGCGATCCGGACGAACAGCGGCCGGACGCCGTCTCGCGCGGGCAGCTGGTCCTGGACGCGTTGGCGGCCGAGGATATGCGCCGGCTCGGCGATACGCTCGAAGCTGCTGGCCACCGGTATAACGGGTTCAATCTCATTTGGGGTGACCCGACCGGGCTTTACTATTACTCCAATCAAGACGGCCGCGCACAGGCAGTTTCACCCGGGGTTCACGGGTTGAGTAATGGCCTGCTGAACACGCCTTGGCCGAAAGTGCTGCGGGTGCGCCAAGGGTTGGATCGGCTCCTGTCGGCCGAGGCCCCCGTCACCAGCGATGCGCTTCTCGGGATGCTGGCCGACCCGCGGCCGGCAGAGGAGGCGTCGTTGCCTGATACGGGCGTCCCCAGGGAGTGGGAACGCCTGCTCTCGAGCCCCTTTATTGTCAGCCCCGCCTACGGCACCCGGGCGTCCACCGTCGTGCTAATGGCGGCCGATGGCACCATCAGCGTGCGCGAGCGGACGTTCGACACGGGCGGCCGCCCGCTCGGTGACCAGACTTACGAGTGGCAGGCTCGGGCATCCAATAGGCACCGCAGCTGGATTACAGGGCACTAGTCACACGCCCCCACGCTCCGCGGTCGACAGTGGCTGCGATCGATCCAGGTGGCATTGCCGAGCTTTGCCTCGTCGAAAATCGTGCCCCGGATCGATGCGTCGCGCAGATCCGCGCGCTGCAGGTTTGCACCGGTAAAATCCGCGCCTGCCAGGGCCGCACTGTCGAGGTTGGCGCCTTGCAGATCGGCGCCTTGCAGGTCGGCGTTTTCCAGATTCACATGGCTCAGGTTGGCACCGCTCAGATCGGCGTCGCGGAATCGGGCCCCCTCGAGATTCGCCCGGGTGAAATCGGCGTTACTGGCGACGGCATCGGTGAAATCCGCACCGCGCAGTTGCGCATTGTAGAAACTGCTGTCGCTGAGCTCCGCGGTGGTAAAGCGCACTGCGGTCATGTCGGCCGAATCCAGGCGACCCCCGCCGAGGTTGGCTTCACTGAAATCCGCCTCCGGGAGGCTCGCCGAGACAAAGCGCGCGTCCTGCAGATTGGCACCGTGAAACCGGGCGCGCGCCAGCCGCGAGGCGCCGAAATCTACCCGGCGCATGCGGGCGTTGCGCATGTCCGCCTCGTCCAGGGCTGCATCCGTAACGACAGCGCCCTCGAGGATCGCGCTATGCAAGTCTGCGCCGGTCAGGTCGATGCGCCGTAACAGTGCTCGGCTGAGATCGGCCTCCTGGAGTTCGGCACCGCGCTTGTCGCATCCCGCCCAGTTCACGCCGGCACGGGGCTCCGCGTTGCAGTCCGCATGGGCGGGTGATACGCTCAGCGCCGAAAAAATGAGCAGCCCCAGGAGGATGAACCCCAGACTGCTACCGCATGTATGCCGCGACGCCTGATCGGCGCTACAGTCGCCAATCCCGCAGCAGCTCGGGCGGCTTATGGGGTAGAGTGGTGCATTGTCGGGTTGGCTCGGGGCACTTGCCGCAATCCATCTTCGCCCAAAGCGCCCCGTGCGCGGCCGGCGGCGGGTCGCGACGCCGCCGATCACGTCCACCGTGTTCCGGAACCAGACAACGGTTCGTTTCTGCAAATAAAAGTGAGGAGGCACCTGAGTCATGCGGATTATTCTATTGGGCCCGCCCGGAGCGGGCAAAGGTACACAGGCCGCGTTTATTTGCGAGCATTTTGGCATTCCGCAGATCTCCACAGGTGACATGCTGCGTGAGGCTGTCAAGGAAGGCACGCCGGTGGGCAAGGAAGCGGAGAAGATCATGAGCTCCGGCGGCCTGGTCTCCGACGATATCATTCTTGCGGTGGTCAAGGAGCGCATCGCCAAGCCTGATTGTGTCAATGGTTTTCTGTTCGACGGGTTTCCCCGGACCATCGGCCAGGCCGAAGCGGTGAAGGACGAGCAGATCGCCCTGGATTACGTCGTTGAACTGCAGGTGCCCGATGAAGATATCGTCGCTCGCATGAGCGGTCGTCGCGTGCATCCCGCGTCCGGGCGCGTCTACCACGTGGAGCACAACCCGCCGAAGGCGCCGGGCAAGGACGACAAAACGGGCGAGGACCTCGTCCAGCGTGAAGACGACCGCGAAGAGACGGTGCGCAAACGCCTGGAAGTGTATCACGAGCAGACGCGGCCACTGGTTGAGTATTACCAGAAGCTCGCCGCCAGTGGCGAACCCAACGCCCCGCAGTATGTGGCGCTGGACGGCAGCGGCGATATGAACGAGATCCGCGATCGGGTGCTCGCTGCACTGAAGCCCTGAGCGCGGGCGCGCGCAGCGGCCCCTGGCGGGTCGCCACCGTGTGTTCCCATGACATGGGAGCCATTGCTGCGGTATTGTAGATGGGTCAGGGGCCTGTTCCGTTGGCCCCGGACTCAACCTTGAGCGGCAGCGGTTCCGTGTCATGAAGCGTCTTGTTGTCATCTGTCTTCTGTTGTTGATTTCCCTGACCGCCGGGCGCGCCGAAGAGGCGCCGGGCGCTTATGTGCTGGAAGTCCGCGGGGCGATCGGGCCCGCGACTGTGGACTACGTCAGCCGGGGTATTGATCGTGCCGCCGACCGCGGTGCCAGCCTCGTTATTTTGCGCATGAACACCCCCGGCGGGCTCGATAATTCCATGCGCGACATCATCGAAGCCATTGTCGAGTCACCGGTACCGGTGGCCACGTACGTTTCGCCCAGCGGTTCTCGTGCCACCAGCGCCGGCACGTACATCACGTATGCCTCCCATATCGCGGCCATGGCGCCGGGTACGACCATCGGGGCGGCCACACCCGTGCAGATGGGCGGTATGCCCGAGGTTGATGATGAGGAGGCACCTCCGGAAGAGGAGGACAACAACGACAACGACAACAACGGCGACAGCGACAATGCGGACAACGACGAGGCCGCGGACGAGAACGGCAACGGTGCGCCGCAGCCGGGCAGCGCGATGGAGCGCAAGATGATCAACGACGCGGTCTCCTACATCCGCTCGCTCGCGGAGATGCGCGACCGCAACGCCGACTGGGCAGAGAAGGCGGTGCGCGAGGCGGCCAGCATTGGCTCCAGGGAAGCTCTGGAGCTCAACGTCATCGATTTTATCGCCGAAGACATGGACGACTTGCTGGCGCAAAGCGATGGCCGCGAGGTAAAGACCGCCGCTGGCGACGTCACGCTCGAGACCGAAGGGCTCGCCCTGGAGTTCATTGAGCCGGATTGGCGTAACGAGCTTCTGGCGGTGATCACCAACCCGAACGTCGCCTACATCCTGATGCTGGTGGGCATCTACGGCATCATCTTCGAGCTGGCTAACCCAGGATCGATCGTCCCGGGTGTGCTCGGGAGCATCAGTCTGTTGCTCGCACTCTTCGCCTTCCAGGCGCTGCCGATCAACTACGCCGGTCTGGGGCTGATGCTGCTTGGTGCCGCGTTTATGGTGGGTGAGGCGTTCATGCCCAGTTTCGGTATCCTGGGTATCGGCGGCGTGGTGGCCTTCATTCTGGGGTCGCTGCTGTTGGTCGATACCGGCGTCGAAGCCTATGAGCTGTCCATGACCGTGATCATTGGTGTCGCCGCCGTGAGTTTCGTGGTGATCTTCGGCATTGCCACCATGGCTCTGCAGTCCCACCGCCGGCGTGTGACCTCCGGCGCCCAGCAGATGGAGGATGCGGAGGCGGTAGCGGTGGCGGATTTCCGTGATGGCCAGGGCAAGGTGCGACTGCTCGGTGAGGTCTGGAACGCCGTTATGGACGGCTCCGGGGAGATTCGCAAGGGCGACCGGGTTCGGGTGACGGCGGTTGATGGCCTCAGTGTCCGCGTCAGGCCTTCCAGCGCCCGCCAGGAGTCGCAATGAGCCTGCGTGAAGAGGCGATTGAACGCTTTCAGCAGTGCTTCCGCCAGGCCGAGGCATGTGCACAGATCGCAGATGCCACGGCCATGACCCTGTCCACGGTCAGCCCTGAGGGGCAGCCCGCGGCCCGGACGGTGCTGTTGAAACAGCTGGACCAACGCGGCTTCGTTTTTTACACCAACACCCAGAGTCGCAAAGGGCGGCATCTGGCCGCCCAGCCGCGGGCCGGGCTGTGCTTTTATTGGGCGCCGCTGAGCCTGCAGGTGCTGGTCGAAGGTCTGGTCAGCCAGGTGAGCCATGAAGAGGCTGATGCCTACTTCGCCTCACGGCCGAGGTTGAGCCAGATCGGCGCCTGGGCATCACGGCAGTCGGAGCCCCTGGACAGCCTGGAGACGCTTGCTCGGCGGGTGGAGGACCTGGAGCGCGAGTACGCGGACAAGACCATCCCCAGGCCGCCCTACTGGTCTGGTTACCGGGTCGATCCCGGATTCATCGAGTTTTGGACCGCGGGCGACGGCCGACTGCATCGCCGTGAGCGATATGAGCGCGGTCCGGACGCTCAGTGGACGCACTATTTCGTCAACCCCTGATTGAGCCCTGCGATCCAGCCAAGCCGCCGCAACCAGGGCAGGCTCAGGGCGATCAGCGCCGCGGTGACCAGTAGGGTCGGCAAAAGGCCGAGAACTGCAGTCGAGGCCGCGCCGACGATTGGGCCCAGGAACAGTCCGACAGCGAAGGCGAGATTGAACACCGCGTAGGCAATGCCGTAGGACTGCCCGTCGTGTCGATCGACGCGGGCAGCCAAGCCCGGCAGGGCGGGGCCCAGTGCCAGCGCGCAGAGCAGCCCGGTGGCGGCAAACAGCGGCGCTGTCCACCACGCCCCCGGAGCCAGGGCAAACAGCGGCAGCACGACGACCAGGGGTGCTGCCGCGTACCGAATCGTCGCCACCGCGCCCCAGCGGTCCGCGCTGTAGCCCGCCAGCGGCGAGCCCAGTGCGAACGCCGCAGCGATGAGGCCGAACAGGAGCCCAATGGTGCCGGCGCTTGTGCCGAAACGCTCCTCCAGGTCCAATGGCAGCGTGGGCTCCAGAAGCCCCATCACGGCCGCGACGGCGGCAACCACGCCTGCCAGGCCGACAATGCCCGAATCCGACAGGATTGTTCCCAGCGGCGCTGTTGTTGTTGTGGCGCGGGTGGCCTGGACGCGTATCAGGACGACAGCCGCTGCACCCGTGAGCGCGAAGGCGGCCAGCGTCGGGAGCACAAAGGCGGGGCGCACGCCCAACCAGTCGCTGACGAAGCCGCCCAAGGGTGGCCCCGCCATCAGTCCAAGCGCGAATGCCGACATGACCAACCCCATGGTGCGTCCACGCTCTCGGGTGGGCCAGTGGTTGGCAATAATGGCGAGGCCGGCCGTCCAGGTGGCCCCCGAGGCGGCCCCCTGCACGGTGCGCGCCAGGACCATCACCGCAAAGCTCTCGGCGACCAGGTACAGCAGCAGGCTCAGTGCGAGGCCCGCGATGCCGCCGAGCAGGGGCAGCCGGTATCCCCAGTGCCGCACGCCAACCCCGATGAGCGGTGTGGCCACGCACAGCCCCAAGGCGTAACTCGCGAGCAGAATGCCCGCTCCTGCCTGGCCGAAGTCCAGATCAGTGCTCAGCCTCGGTAGCATGGGCACGACCAGCCCGTAGACCAGCGTATCCAGGCAAACACCAGCGACGATGATCGCGAGCACGGCCTGCCGAACGCCTCGGGACATTCCAGTGCTCTCCCCTTGTGCGTGCGGGTTGCAGTGCCGGTACGAGGAACGGCTCAGTGTTGTCTCAGTGGCTAGGGCCTATCGCCTCCGGCCACGGTAGAAGCTGGTCGCGACTTGGCGTGTGCAGCACGTCTCCGGGTTGGATCACCTCAAGTTCCAGCCCGAAGCGCTCGGCCGTGGCTCGCCAGAGATCACGCGTATGGGAAACCGCCTCGGGAGCGAGAGGGTACTGATTGGCGTAATGAAGAATGCGGCCATCGCCGGAGCGAACCAGCACGGTAAAGGCAATCGGACCGAGCCCCGGCCGGCTGTGCTCCGTAAGGCTGATGCCCGCTACATCGGTCCAGTGATCGCTCTGCGTGACGATCTCGTTGACATGCTGCGTGTTGGCGGGCATGGCGCACATGCGCGCCTCGGATAGCGCTTTGTCAAGATTGTCGTCACGAAGCGCCACTGCATGCTCGACCGAATGGACCTGCAACCCGTGCGCTGCAAGCCCTGCGGTGTACTGTCGCTGCAGCTGATGGAAACGGCCATAGTCGGCGGCAGGGTGTTCGCTGTCAGGATGTTCCGCCGACCATTGGCGGAACGTCAGAAAACGCGCGAACGCCTCGGTGCCGTCCACAATAATCAGATTCCCTTCCGGTAACTCGATTCGCGCCGGCGGTTGATCAATGAATAGGGCGCTTTCGAGAAGTTGCCACAATGGGCCAAACCCTGCGTGTTCGAGCTGGATTTTCATCAACGCGCACAGGTCATTGAACGTGGCAAAGGAGAGGTTGAGTGGTTGTACACCGAAACTGTCCTGAATCAACTGGCCGGTCCTGAGGGAAGCGCGCCCCTTCTCCAGGAGTTGCTGCTCCAGTCGTGGGCTGAGTGCGTCCATGGCCTCAGGCTCGCCGAGGAAGACGAACGGAATGCACAGCAGCGGCCCTGACCCTGGTCGTCTCTGGGGCGCGATCTCCGGCATGGGAAACTCCGCACCCTGGGTCCCGATTGCCATAACCTGCGGCTGGAAGCGCGTATCCGGGAGGCTGCGGCGGTACAGCTCCGCCAGGCTGTCCACGATTGGGAGCCCAGGGCGCAGAATCTCCGTCACATCATAGAGGCCGCCGAGCACAACGAACCCGTACTGGTGCAGCGGCCCGAGAATACGCTGGAGGTCCTCGGCCAGCGCCCAGCACAGCTTGTCCGCCGCCTCCCCGGTCAGTGGTTCCGGCGGTGGTTCGCCCTGGGTCACCACCTCCAAATCCAGTTCCACTGTAAGCACTGCGGGAGCGGGAGAGCCCCAATTTGGCATGCGTGTAAACCTCATCAGCAACAATGAAAGGGCGGTTACTATACCTCGATGGGTCGATTCGGACCCATAGCCGTGTTGCGCGCCCCGGCGTGGAATCACCACGCCTGCGCTCGCGCGTTTTATCGGCCAGGCGCACACCGACGGTGAGACCGGGCCATACTTCCCGGAGGGTCGGTCAATAGCGGATGGACACCCGCCGGCCATGGGAATGACAGGTTTACAATTGCTAGATCCGCATTTTGACCACGAGACCTTATTCAGCGTTCCCCAAACGAGGCGTTGGGCGTCACATGGCTAATCTCCTAGCCATTCGCTCAGACACCCGTCCGGGAAACGGCCGTCGTCGTTCAGCAGGACTCTTCGCCGTTCATTCAGTCAATTTGGAGTGTTGCACAAAGCAAATCTTTCGACTATCTTTCGGAAGCTGCTAGTCAAATTCGGTAACCTGAGTGTTGTCAGGTTACGGGTGAATCCAGGCAGTGAGAAAGTCCGGGCAGTGACCATCTGAACTGCAGACTCGGGCTGTTGTATCCAGGATGAAGCGTTAATGCAGGTACATAGTCGGCCGTAGGCAAGCGATTGTCATAGGAGCTAGAATGGATCTAACCACATACAGTAGCCAGCAACTGAATCAGCTGAAAAAGGATATCGACAAGGAACTGCGAAAGCGTCGTCGCCAGGACGTCAAGGAGGCACAGAAAGAGCTGAAACAGGTCGCTGAAAAATACGGGCTGGCGGTTGCCGATCTGGTCACGGGCACATCGGCGAAGCCGACCAAGAGTACCGGGACGGTTCGCTTCCGCCACCCAGAGGACCCCTCCAAGGGCTGGTCGGGGCGCGGCCGCAAACCCGGTTGGATCAAGGATTGGGAAGCGAAGGGGCGTTCCCTGGATGATCTGCGCGTCGATTGACGCGACTGTCCCCGGCCGCCCCTCACGTGCAATGCCTGTAGCCGGTTGGTCGCGGGCATTTTTTTGGGTGGCGATTCCAACGGGCATCAACCGCGCAGACCCACCCCCCGGTGAAGAAGAAAGAGGCTGAGAGTTCCCAGCAGCAGGATGAAAAGACCGATGATCCCGTAGGCGATCCAGATGTTGATATCGGCGGTGCCCAGGAAGCCGTAGCGGAATGCGTTGACCATGTAGAGCACAGGGTTCAACAGCGAGACGCCCTGCCACAGGTCGGGGAGCAGGGAAATCGAGTAAAAGACACCCCCCAGGTAGGTCAGCGGTGTGAGGATGAAGACCGGTACGATTGAGATATCATCAAACTTCTTGGCGAAGATCGCGTTGACGAACCCGCCCAGGGAGAACAAGACCGAGGTCAGGAATACGACGGAAATGAGCACCCCGATGCTGTGGATTTGGAGTGTGGTGAAGAAGCTCGCGACAACGGTAACGATCAGGCCGGTGAGCAGCCCGCGGCCCACACCGCCGGAAATGTAGCCCGCAAGGATGATGAAGCTGGGCGTCGGGGAGACCATCAGCTCCTCGATGTGCTTTTGGAACTTCGCCCCGAAAAATGATGAGACCACGTTTGCGTAGGAGTTGGTAATCACGGCAATCATGATAATGCCGGGAACGATGAAGTCTATGTACGTGAAGCCATCCATGGGGCCGATGCGCGGGCCGATGAGATTGCCGAAAATCACGAAGTAAAGCGTCATGGTGATCGCCGGGGGCAGCAGCGTCTGCATCCAGATGCGCAGATACCGGTTCGTCTCCTTGTAGGCAATGGTCTGCAGGGCAATCAACGATTGTCGCCAGTACATGTGGAGTCTCCAGTGCCTGAGGTGTCGTCAGGCGTTCTCGGCGGCTTCGGCTTCGGGTGACTGCTCGGCGGATTGATCACTGCCGTTGTCTTCGAGAAGCCGCAGGAAGAGTTCCTCCAGGCGGTTGGCCTTGTTGCGCATGCTCAGCACCTCCACTCCGCGTTCGTGCAAGGTGGCGAACAGCTCGGTCAGGGATTGGCGGTGGCGGATTTCCACCTCGAGGCGGGAGTGATCCAGCTGCTGGATGGCATAGCCGGGAATGTCGGTGACGTGGTCCGTGGTCCCACTGACGTCGAGAATAAACGCGTGAGTCTTCAATCGGTTGAGCAGCGCCTGGGTCGTGGTGTGCTCGATGATCTGCCCCTCGTCGATAATGGCGATTTTGCGGCACAGGCTCTCGGCTTCTTCCAGGTAATGAGTCGTCAGGATGATGGTTGTACCCTGGCGATTGATCTCGCGCAGGAACTCCCACATCGAGCGACGCAGCTCGATATCGACGCCGGCGGTGGGTTCGTCGAGAATCAGCAGCGGGGGCTCATGGACCAAGGCCCTCGCAATCATGAGTCGGCGTTTCATTCCGCCCGAGAGGGTGCGTGAGGCCTGCTTGCGCTTATCCCAGAGCCCAAGCTGGTGCAAGTAGCGTTGCGTACGTTGGCGCGCTCTGCGGCGGGGGATGCCGTAGTAGCCGGCCTGGTTGAGCACGATCTGCTCAACGGTTTCAAAGCCGTTAAAATTGAACTCCTGGGGGACGAGGCCGAGGCGCGTCTTGGCCTCCCAGGGGTGCTTGATGAGATCGTGGCCGAAAATGTGAACGCTGCCGGACGTCATGGTGACCAGGGAGCTGGTAATGCCGATCAGTGTCGACTTGCCGGCGCCGTTGGGCCCGAGCAGCCCAAAGAACTCTCCCTGTGAGACCTCCAGGCTCACGTCGCGCAGGGCGGTTACGCCGCCCCGGTAGGTCTTGTTGAGGCGTTGCAGCGAGAGTGCCTTCATAGATGCCAAAAAACTCCAGCCGGATGTGGGGGTGGTCGCAAAGCAGGCGCCCGGGGCATGATCGGCCAAGCTTTGACAGCTTGCGCTAAAATGGTCTGGTGCGGCGGTTGATCGTACGAAAAGGCGAGCGTTCTAGGTTACCGGGCACGCGGGCTGTTGAGCAAGCGGGTGTGACTTTCTCCCGTTGCCGGATCGGGTGGGCGCGGTTACTGTTCATCCGTCGGCGGGGAACCTGTGGGATTTTCTGTCGTCAGAAGGGGCAAGCCGTCGCTCAGCGACGCCGTCTGATTGACAGGGCGTGGAAGACGGCTGATAACCTAGTTGACTTGACGCGAGAAGCGGCCCTTGAGGCCGCGAACAGGAGAAGGCCTGACTATGCAAACTCAGAGAATCGGTAAGGGAGCCCTGCGTGCCATGGTGGCAGCTATTGCCCTGGTGTTCGCCGGCGGCGCCGCAGCGCAGCTGGAGCAAGAAGGTGGCCCGCAGATGGAACTCCAGCAGATCCAGCAGCGGCTCGCCGAGGCGCAAGAGCAAGCACTTGAGGCCAATCCTGGCCTGCAGGCACAGCGCGAAGAGCTGGAAGAGCTGGTAATTCGGAAGATGGAAGAGGCAGGCTACGATCCAGACGCCAGTATGGATACCCTCGAGTCCGTGCAGGGGCGGATGCAGGATGAGAGCCTGTCCGACGAGGAACGCCAGCAGATGTTGCAGGACGCCCAGGAGGCCCAGCAGGACCTTCAGGAAGCTCAGCAGGTCGCGATGCAGGATGAGGAAGTGAGGCAAGCCCAACAGGCGTTCCAGGATGACCTGATGGATGCCATGCGTGAGGAGGAACCGGAGACGGACGAACTCATCGAAGACTTCCAGCGGATCCAGCAGGAGATGCAAGGCGGTATGGGCGGCCAGCAGGGCGAGATGGCCCCGCAGTAAACCGCGCGCCCCACCGTTACAGGGCCCGGGTCGGCCATTGCGCCAGCCCGGGCTTTTCGTGTTGATGGGCATAAAGGCCCATCGCAAGAGTCCTAAATCGGACTATCCTCGTTAACTAATTGTGGCGTGCGAGCCCAATGACTGATGCAACCGGAGCCAAGGCATGGGTGGTCGACTGATTGAAGGGGTCTGGTATGCGCACGGGTATGAGCCGGATGACAAAGGGCGCTTTGTTCGCCAGCAATCCGCCTTTCGGGATTGGACGGTGGATGCACACGGGGCACGCTTTCGCCCTGAAGTCGGCCGCTACCATCTGTATGTGTCCTACGCCTGCCCATGGGCGCACCGGACGCTGATCATGCGTCAACTCAAGGGCTTGCAGGGGGCGATTCCCGTCTCGGTCGTGCACCCGTTGATGCTCGATGATGGCTGGGAGTTTCGGGACTACCCGGGGAGTACGGCAAGCACCGCGGAGGGTGTCCACGGGGTGCGCTATCTGCGGGATGTGTACCTGGCGGCTGAGCGGATGTACACCGGTCGCGTGACGGTCCCGCTGTTGTGGGACACGCTGGAAAAAACGATCGTCAACAATGAGTCCCGGGAAATTCTTCGCATGTTTAATCACCATTGGCAGGCTGTGGCCGGGGATACGACCGACTACGCGCCCGCCGGAGTGATCAAGTCAGTGGACGATGCGATCGATGCGATCTATGAACCGGTGAACAACGGCGTCTATAAGTGCGGATTTGCGGGCTCCCAGGAGGCTTACGAAGAGGCCGCCGACGCCCTGTACGCCGCCCTGGATCACTGGGACGGGGTACTTGGCGAGCGGCGGTTCCTGTGCGGGCATCAGCTGACTGAGGCGGACATCTGCCTGTTCACCACGCTGGTGCGATTCGACCCCGTCTACAGCGTCCATTTCAAGTGCTCTCAGCGACGCATTGTGGACTACCCGAACCTGCCGAACTATCTGCGGGATCTCTACCAGCGCCCGGCGTTCCGCGAGACCACGAACATGGATCACATCCGCCAGCATTACTACCGGAGCCACACCTTTATTAATCCCACGGGAATCGTTGCGCGCATGCCGATTTTTGACCTGGACGCCCCCCATGGGCGCGAGCGATTGGGCCGGGCCTGAAGGGGGGTTAGTGTCCTGTCCCGCAAATAACGTTACGATTGTCGCGGCCCTGACGGTCCCTGGCGGCGTTGCGCCTCCTCGGCGTAGCCCCCGCTACGCCTCGTCGGCGCGCCTTGCCAGGAACCGTCAGGATCCACGCCAATTTTCGCAACTTATTTACGGGACAGGACACTAGC